>NZ_JAQISV010000021.1:0-117380 GCF_048569675.1 Geodermatophilus sp. CPCC 206100 | reverse complement strand
GTCCGGGCGGGGCAGGGGGACGGCGTGTCGCGACCCCTCCCCGCCCGGACCGGCCCGCCGGACGACGACGATGCGCGCCCGGGCGCGGACGCCGGCGCGACGATCACCCCGTACCGGGACGGGCCGTTGATCGTCCGCGGCGACTTCCGGCTGGTCGACCAGGACGGCGCCGAGATCGACCCCGGCCGGGACACGGTGGCGCTGTGCCGGTGCGGGAAGTCGGGGATCAAGCCGTTCTGCGACGGCACGCACAAGCGAGTGGGGTTCGCCGCGCCGAGCGCACCGGCCCGTCCCCGGCCGGCCGCCCGCCTGGTGCGCGACGACCCGCCGGGGAAGCCGACCCCGTAGCAGGGGCCTACCGGTTCTCGAAGGCCTTCGCCATCTGCTCCTGCTGCACCAGCACCTCGCTGATGCGCGCCTGGACCGCGTCGAGCTGGCCGATCACCTCGCTGGTGGCGTGGATGCCGGCCGACACCGAGCTGGTGCTCGTCTGGATGCCGGTGATCTGGGTGGACACCTTCTGGGTGGCGGCCGCGGTCTCGCGGGCGAGGTCCTTGACCTCCCCGGCGACGACGGCGAAGCCGCGGCCCAGCTCGCCGGCGCGGGCGGCCTCGATGGTCGCGTTGAGGGCGAGCAGGTTGGTCTGGTCGGCGATCGAGGAGATGATCCGGATGACGTCGCTGACCGACGCCGAGGCCCGGCCCAGCGCCTCCACCTCGGCGGTCATCGACGACGCCTTGCCCACGGCGCTCTCGGCGACCCGCCCGGCGTCGGCCGCGGCGTCCCGCAGCCGGGCCACGGTCTCCAGCAGCGCGCGGGAGTTGGCGGCGTCGGCCTCGGCGCGGCGCAGGATGTCCAGCCGCTGGGAGACCAGCTGCTGCACGTTGCGGAGGGCCGAGGCCCGGGACTCCGACAGGTCGATGGTCTCGGTGACGAAGAAGTCCATCGTCCCCACGACCTGCCCCTCGGCCATGATCGGGAAGCAGACGCCCGACCGGACGCCGGCCCGCTGGGCGGTGGGGGCGCGCACGCAGTCGGTGACCTCGGCGAGGTCGCGGACGAACACCAGGTCCCGGGACCGCCAGGCCCGCCCGGACAGGCCCACGCCCTCGGCGAAGCTGGCCGCGAGCGTCACCTGGCGGAACTCGTCGCCGGCCGATCCCGACTCGACGCTGAACCGCAGCACGTTCGTCGACTCGTCCAGCGCCCAGTACGAGCCGTAGGCCCAGCCGAAGGCGGTGCGCACGGTCTCCAGCGCGGTACGGAGCGCGGAGGCCTCGTCGCGGGCCTCGCCGACCCTGCCGACGACGGTGGTGACCGCCTCGCGGTCGTCCAGGGTCTCCTTGAGCAGGGCGGCGGCCAGCGCCTGGCGGCGGGCGTGGGCTGCGACGCGCGCGATCGCCCGCCACTTCTCCGCCCGACCGCCGAAGAAGGGCAGGTCGCCACGGGTGTAGTACTCCTGGACGGCGACCACCCGGCCGTTCTCGATCACGGGGAGGAAGCAGCCGCGCCGCGCGCCGGCCGCCGCCGCGGTCGCCCAGCGCAGGCAGCTGCCGGCGTCGCTGGACCCGTCGCAGAGCACCTCGCGCTTCTCCCGCACCGCCTGACCGCCGAAGCCGTCCCGGTCGGTCATCAGCGCGTCGGTGCGCCAGCGCGCCGACATCGCCGGGGCCAGCTCACCGATCTGGGCCAGCAGCCGGAAGCCGCCGTCCGCCGTGGGCAGCCACACCCCGCCGTAGGCCATGTCGAGGGCGCTCACCAGGGCGGTCAGCACCTTGATGTGGGCGTCCTGCTCGTCGGTGACCCCCTGGTCGAGGACGGAGAGGACCTGCTCGAGGGCCTCGACGTCCCGCGGCATCTCGGCCGACGGCGAGCCGGGCGTGCGGTTCGGGTCTTCGGTGCGCCGCCACATGCGGGGGTCCTCCGTGGGTCCGGGCGTGCGGGTGGACCCGGCGCGCCGGTCCCCGCCGGCGGACCCCGCCCACCGCAGGTGTCGGGGAGAGCTTCGGCAGCGCGCAACCGATGTGCAGCCCAACGGGTGGCTCAGGCGGCCAGCGCGCGCCGCTCCCGCAGCCCCGAGCGCTCGGCCTCCCAGGCCCCGAGCAGGTGGTGGGCGGTGAGCCCGTCGACGGCGAGGGCGCACGCGGCGCCGAACAGGACGTCGCCGGCCAGCCCGGGCTCCTCGGCGACCAGCGAGCCGCACATGTCGACCGCCGCGATCTGCTCGTGCACCGCGTCGGCCTCCACGTGCTCGTCGTAGAACACCCGCGTCCCGTCGCCGAAGCCCAGCCGGCGCAGCCCCGACGAGTACCGGCGCGACGGCTCGGACGACGTCATCTCCACCGCGGTGAGGTGGCCGAGGGCCGCGCCCCGCCAGCGACGGTGCAGCCCGAACAGCGACATGGTGTTGACCGACGCGAACGCGCAGGCCGGTGCGGAGTCCCAGAGGGCGCCGTAGGCGGCGTCCAACCCGAGGTCGCGCATCAGCCCGGCGAACAGCTCGCTGTGCATGCGGGCCGCCGAGCCCCCGCCGTACTCGTCGGCCTGGATCTCCACCATCGCCGCCTTGGCCCGGCCCGACAGCCGCGGAACGGCGAACGTGTGCGGATCGCCCTCCTTGAGGTGGTACACCGACCGCAGGGTCAGGTACTCCCGCCACTGCTCGAGGCTGCCCGAGCGCGCCAGGTACGACGACAGCGACGGGCCGTCGTCGGCGGCGACCAGCGCGGCCAGCTGCCGGTCGACCGGCTCGTCGGTGACCTCCGGCGCGCCGACGAGCGCGCGCAGGGCCGCGGTGTGCCGGTGCTCGAGGTGTGCCCGCAGGGTCAGGAGGGACGGGTCCCACTCCCACGCGTCGTCGACGCCGTCGAAGCCCCGGTAGTGGAGCTCGTAGCAGACGGCGAGGGCCAGCTGGAGGTCCTCGTCGGCGAGCGGGTCCGGCGACTCCTCCGCCGTCCGGCGGGCGAGGTCGAGGGTGGTGGCATCGAGCGCGCCGGCGGCGAGGTCGGCACGCAGGGCACGGGTGAGGGGACCCCTGGGCTCGGGCAACTGCACCCGGCCAACATGCCCGCGGCGCGCCGTTCCATGCGCACGAGCGCCCGGTGTCCCCCGCGGGTAGGACATTCAGCATGGCTGCTGTCTCGAACCGCGTCGTCCTCGTCACCGGCGGGAGCGCCGGCATCGGGCGCAGCACCGTCACCCTGCTGGCGCGCGCCGGAGCCCGGGTGGTGACCTGCGCCCGCGGCGGGGAGCGGCTGGCCGAGGCGCTGGCCGGGCTGCCCGGCGTCACGGGGGTGGTCGCGGACGTGGCCGACGCCGGTGACCGCGCGCGGCTCGTGGAGCGGGTGCTGGCCGAGCACGGGCGCTTGGACGCCGTCGTCCTCAACGCCGGGGTCGGCTGGGCGGGCCTGGTGGAGGACATGCCGGGGGAGGTGGTGGAGGGGCTGGTCGCGGCCAACCTGACCGGCGTCGTGGAGCTCACCCGCCTGGCGCTGCCGCACCTGCTGTCGGCCGCGCGCGAGCGCGGGCGCGCCGACGTCGTCACGATCGCCTCGGTCGCGGCGTGGTCCCAGGTGCCGCCGCTGACGGTGTACTCGGCGACGAAGGCGGGGGTGCACGGCTTCGTCAAGGGGCTGCGCCGGGAGGTCACCGCCCGCGGGGTGCGCGTGCACACGGTGAACCCCGGGCCGGTGGCGACCGAGTGGCTGGCCCGCGGGCACGGCGCCCCGCCGGCCTCGGACGCCGACGCGCCGGAGCGGCTCTCCCGCGGCATCGACTCGCGCCGCGTGGCCGCCCAGGTCGAGCGGTGCCTGACCGCGCCCCGCTCGCGGACGGTCGCCGTGCCGCGCTGGATGGGGCTGGCCCGCCTCGGCGAGGTCCCGCCCGTGGACCGGGTGCTGGACGCCGTGCTCTCCCGCCAGGCCGGCCGGATCCGGCGGATCGCCGCCCGCTCGGTCGAGCGGCGCACCCGCTGACCTGCGCCCCTGTCGGCCCGTCGCAGCCGGGGCTACGTTGCGGCGCATGGACCCCGACCCGACCGACACCGACCCGGGTGCGTACCGGGTGGTCTTCGAGAACGAGCGCGTCCGCGTGCTCGAGTACACCGACGAGCCCGGCTACCGGACCAAGCCGCACCGGCACCCCGACAGCGTGATGATCACGCTGAGCTCGTTCTCCCGGCGCCTGTACGGCGGCGGGCGGGAGGTGGACGTGGAGCTGGCGGCCGGCACCGCCCGGTGGGTGTCGGCGCAGGAGCACGCCGGTGAGAACATCGGCAGCACGCCCAGCCACTCGTTCTTCGTGGAGCTCAAGGAGCCGCGGGACGCCCCGCGCGAGGTCGCCGCGTCCCTCGGGCCGAGCGGCTCCTGACCGCAGCCCGGCCCCCGTCGTCCCGTGCTGCTGGGGTGATCATCGGCAGGTGGTGGCCGCCTCCGGCGGGTCGACCAGCCGTCCGCCGATGATCGACCGCCCCGTCGGGCGGCCCGCGCCCGGCCGCCGGGACTGAGAGCATCCGGCCGTGCCCTTCGAGACCCCCGACCTCACCGTGCGCCGCGTCGACGACTCGACGTGGGCGACCGTCGACCCGCTGGTCTACCGCGGTCGGCGGGACCGGTTCGTCGTCCCGGCCGGGTTCCGCACCGACTTCGCCTCCGTGCCGCGCGTGGTCGCCTGGCTGGTCCCGCGCTACGGCGCCTACACGCTCGCGGTGGTCCTGCACGACTGGCTCGTCGACGAGGGGATCGACTCCGGCGCCGTCACCGCGCGGCAGGCCGACGGGCTGTTCCGGCGGGTCATGCGGGAGAGCGGCGTCCCGGTGCTGCGGCGGTGGCTCATGTGGGCCGGCGTCCGCTGGGGCGCCCTGGCCGACCCGGGCCGGCGGCCCGGGTGGCTGGTCAGCGCGCCCGGCGTGCTCGGGGTCACGGTGCTCGCCCTGCCGGTCGTCGTCCCGCCGGTGGCGGCGATCGCGCCCGGGCTGGCCGTCTACGCCGCCGCCGAGTGGCTCGTCGGCCGGTTCGTGCCCACGCGGCCGCAGGAACTGGTCGTCCGCATCCCCTCGTCCTGAACCCGGGGGCCGGAGGGGCTGCGCCGGGCCGCGGTGTCGACCAAGCTGGCGGCATGAGCACCCCCTCCGGACCGCCGTTCCGTGCCGACCACGTGGGCAGCCTGCTCCGCCCGCCGCGCCTGCTCGAAGCCCGCGCCCGCCTCGCCGCGGGGGAGATCGACGCCACCGAGCTGCGCGGCATCGAGGACGCCGCGATCGCCGACGCCGTCCGGCTCCAGGCCGACGTCGGCCTGCGCAGCGCCACCGACGGCGAGTTCCGCCGCGCCACCTGGCACATGGACTTCATCTACGCGATCACGGGGATCAGCAAGGTCGAGGGCAAGGGCCGGCCGGTCCACTTCCACAACGCCAGCGGGGACATCGACTGGGTGCCCGCGGGGCTGCACGTCGACGGCCCGCTGTCCATCGACGAGCCGATCTTCGGGGCGGACTTCGCCTACCTGCAGTCCCTCGTCGGCCCCGGGCAGACGCCCAAGCTGACCATCCCCTCACCGTCGATGGTCCACTACCGCGGCGGCGCCGCGGCCATCGACCCGGCGGTCTACCCGGACGAGGACGCCTTCTGGGAGGCCCTGTCGGCCGCCTACCGGCAGCAGGTGCAGGGCATCTCCGCGCAGGGCTGCACGTACCTGCAGATGGACGACACCAGCCTGGCCTACCTCAACGACCCGGCCCAGCGGGCGGACCTGGCCGAGCAGGGCCGGGACGCCGAGCACCAGCACGAGCGCTACATCCGGCAGATCAACGCCGCGGTGGCCGGCCGGCCCGACGGGCTCGCGGTGACGATCCACCTGTGCCGGGGCAACTTCCGCTCCTCGTGGGCGGCCGAGGGCGGCTACGACTTCGTCGCCGAGGCGCTGTTCGGCGGCCTGGACGTCGACGGCTTCTTCCTCGAGTACGACGACGCGCGGTCCGGCAGCTTCGAGCCGCTGCGGTTCGTGCCGCCGGGCAAGCGCGTCGTGCTCGGGCTGGTGACCAGCAAGCGCCCCGAGCTGGAGAGCAAGGACGAGCTCAAGCGGCGGATCGACGAGGCCGCGCGGTACGTGCCGCTCGAGCAGCTGGCGCTCTCCCCGCAGTGCGGCTTCTCCTCGACCGTCGAGGGCAACGCGGTGACCCCCGACGACCAGGCGGCCAAGCTGCGCCTCGTGGTGGAGGTCGCCGAGGAGGTCTGGGGTTCGGCCTAGGTCGGGCCGCGCACACGGGGGACACGATCGGGTCTCGTTGAGTGGTGGGCCGGCCGCCGTCCTTGGATGATCGTCGTGACCACGGGCAGCGTCGTCCGGGCGCTGCCTGACCTGCAGGGAGGCGCTCATGTCGACGACCGTCAGCAGGGACGACACCGGCGGCCGGCCGCCGGGTGGGGACGTCCGCCGTCGCCCGTCGCTGAAGAGCGTGGTGGTCTGGCTGCTGGTGGCGGCGGTCGGCGCGGTGGCCTGGACCGTGCTCGCGCTCGCCCGCGGGGAGACGGTGTCGGCGCTGTGGATCCTCTTCGCCGCCCTGAGCTCCTACGCGATCGCCTACCGCTTCTACTCGAAGTTCATCGCCCGTCGAGTGCTCCAGGTCGACGACCGGCGGGCGACGCCGGCCGAGCGCCTGCACAACGGCGTCGACTTCGACGTGACCGACCGGCGGGTGCTCTTCGGGCACCACTTCGCCGCGATCGCCGGCGCCGGCCCGCTGGTGGGCCCGGTGCTCGCGGCCCAGATGGGCTACCTGCCGGGGACGATCTGGATCATCGTCGGCGTCATCTTCGCCGGCGCGGTGCAGGACATGACCGTCCTGTTCTTCTCGATGCGCCGCAACGGCAAGAGCCTGGGCCAGATGGTCCGCGAGGAGATCGGGATCGTCGGCGGCATCGCCGCGCTCATCGCGGTCTTCGCCATCATGATCATCATCCTGGCGGTGCTCGCGCTGATCGTGGTCAACGCGCTGGCCGAGTCGCCGTGGGGCGTCTTCTCCATCGCGCTGACCATCCCGATCGCGCTGTTCATGGGCGTGTACCTGCGCACCCTCCGGCCCGGCCGGGTGCTCGAGGCCACCGCGATCGGCGTCGTCCTGCTGCTGCTCGCGGTCATCGGCGGCGGCTGGATCGACGACACCGGGCTCGGCGAGGCGCTGACGCTGTCCAAGGAGTGGCTGGTCCTCGCGCTGGTGGTCTACGGCTTCGTCGCCTCGGTGCTGCCGGTGTGGCTGCTGCTCACCCCGCGCGACTACCTGTCCACGTTCATGAAGGTCGGCGTCATCGTCCTGCTGGCGATCGGGCTGCTGCTCGCCCGCCCGGTGCTGCAGGCCGACGCGATCAGCGAGTTCGCCCGGGAGGGCACCGGCCCGGTGTTCGCCGGGTCGCTGTTCCCGTTCGTCTTCATCACCATCGCCTGCGGCGCCCTGTCGGGGTTCCACGCGCTGATCTCCTCCGGCACGACGCCGAAGATGGTGGCCAAGGAGAGCCAGGTCCGCCTGATCGGCTACGGCGGCATGCTCATGGAGTCCTTCGTCGCCATCAGCGCGCTCATCGCGGCCGTCGTCATCGACCAGGGCCTGTACTTCGCGATGAACGCACCGGCCGGCGCCACCGGCGGGGAGGTGGAGTCGGCGGCGGCCTACGTCAACGGGCTGGGCTTCGACACGACGGCCCAGGACCTCGCGGCGGCGTCCGCAGCGGTGCAGGAGCCGACCCTGGTCTCCCGCACCGGCGGCGCGCCCACGCTGGCCGTCGGCATCGCCAACATCCTGTCCGACGCGTTCGGCGCCGGGATGGCCGCGTTCTGGTACCACTTCGCGATCATGTTCGAGGCGCTGTTCATCCTCACCGCCGTCGATGCCGGCACCCGCGTGGGCCGGTTCATGCTGCAGGACACCATCGGCAACGTCTGGAAGAAGTTCGGCGACCTGTCCTGGCGGCCCGGCAACATCGTCGCCAGCGCGATCACCGTCGGCCTGTGGGGCTACATCCTCTACGTGGGGGTGACCGACCCCCTGGGCGGCGTCAACCAGCTGTTCCCGCTGTTCGGCATCTCCAACCAGCTGCTGGCCGCCATCGCCCTCACGCTGGTGACGGTGCTCCTGATCAAGCACGGCAAGCTGAAGTACGCCTGGGTCCCCGGCATCCCGCTGGTCTGGGACCTCGTGGTCACGATGACGGCGAGCTTCCAGAAGGTGTTCTCCTCCGACCCGGCGGTCGGCTACTTCGCCCAGCGCCAGCGGTACGCCGACGCGCAGGCGGCGGGGGAGCTGCTGGCGCCCGCGCAGGACGCCGGGCAGATGGACCAGGTCGTCTTCAACTCGACCCTCAACGGGGTGCTGCAGGCGCTGTTCGCGCTGCTGACCCTCGTCGTGGTCGGCAACGCGGTGTTCGTCATCGCCCGGGCGATCCGGTCCCGCGGGCCGGTGCCGACCACCGAGGAGCCGGCCGTGCCGTCGGAGCTCGTCGAGCCCTCCGGCCTGTTCCCGACCGCTGAGGAGAAGCGGGCGATCGCCGAGCACGAGCGCCTGGTCGGAGCCGGTCGCGGCACGCCGTCCGACGGCGGTGCCGGATGAGCGGGGACCTCGCCGTCCGGGTGTGGCGCGGGGTGCGCTGGTACCTGCGCGAGTTCACCGGCGAGGCCCGCTGGGACGACTACCTGAGGCACTGCGCCGCGCACGGGCACGAGCCGATGAGCCGGCGCGAGTTCGAGCGGCGCCGGTCCGACGCGCTGGAGCGGATCCCGGCCAGCCGCTGCTGCTGACACCCGGACCGCGTCGTCCCGGTGGCGGGCGCTCAGCTGCCGCTGTCGCCCAGCCAGTGCGCCAGCCGGCCGCTGCGGTGGACGGCGAGGATCCGGCGTTCGGTGTCGTGCCGCTGGGCGGGCCGGGTGAAGACCAGCAGGACGTCGCCGGTGCGCAGCCGGGTGTGCGGTGCGACCGCCGCGGTCGTCCCGTCGCGCGCGATCAGGCCCGGTGTCGCGCCCTCGGGGAGGCGGAGCTCGTTCATGTACACCCCGTGCAGGCGGGAACCGGGCAGGACCCGGACCTGCAGGAGGTCGGTGCCCAGCTCGTGCAGCGACGAGGTGCCGACGTCCAGGTCGAGCGGCACGCCGGTGGACCCCCGCGCCGGCTCCGGGACACCGGGCAGCAGGCGCCGGGGGATCCCGCGGGCCAGGCGCGGCGACGAGTAGACCGCGATGGGGCCGAGGACGGCGAGGACGAGGACGTAGCCGGCGGCGAAGGACCCCAGCCGGGAGTCGAGCCCGGCGGCCAGCGCCAGGGAGGCGAGGACCAGCGAGAACTCGCCGCGGGTCAGGACGGTCAGGCCGATGTTGGCCGCTCCCAGGCGACCGAGGCCGTGCAGGCGTGCGGCGACGATGCCCGCCACCACCGCGAGGACGACCGTCGTCCCCGCGGCCGCGAGGATCTGCGGGAGCACGGCCACGACGTCGCCGATGTCGATGGTCAGGCCGAAGTGGAAGAAGAAGATCGCGCCGAAGCCGTCGCGCAGCGGATGCGTCAGCTGCCGCAGCCGGCGGGCGGTGGGCGTGGAGGCCAGGATCAGGCCGATCATGAACGCGCCGATGGCGTCGGAGACCCCCAGGTGCTCCCCGGCGCCGGCCGTGGTGATCGCCAGTCCCAGGGCCAGGACGACGACGATCTCCTCGTCCCTGGTGCGCATCAGGGCACTGACCCACCGGGTCCCGTGCCGCGCCACCACGCACAGCACGAGCAGGAACGCGAAGGCGACGCCCATGCCGAGGACGGCCTCGACCACGCCGGAGGCGCCGCCCAGCACCGGCTGCAGGAGGGCCAGGTAGAAGGCGAGGAACAGGTCCTCGATGACGACGATGCCGAGGATGACGCGGGTCTCGGGGTTGCCGAGCCGTCGGGTCTCCACCAGCAGCTTGGTCACGATGGCCGACGAGGAGATGCCCACGATGCCGGCGATGACGAACGCCTCGGACGTCCCCCAGCCGAGCGCGAAGCCCAGGGCCAGCCCACCGCCGATGTTCAGGCTCAGGTAGACCGCGGCCGCCAGGCCGAGCCGCCGCCCGCCGGAGGTGAGCTGGTCGAGCGAGAACTCCAGCCCCAGGTAGAAGAGAAGGAACACCAGGCCGAGACGGGCGACCAGCTCCAGGTCCGCCGGTTCCCCGACCAGGACGAAGCCCGGCGTGTGCGGCCCCAGCAGCACTCCGGCCAGCATGAACAGCGGGATCGTGGGCAGCCCGATCGGCACACCGGCCCGGGCCAGCAGGCCACAGACGAGGAAGGCGCCGCCGAGAGCGAGGAGTGCCTCAGCGACGTGGTGCACCCGGCCCCTCCTCGTGGACGTCCGCCACCGCCTGTGCTCACCGGTCGCACGATCCTCACCGGCCCGGCGGCGGGGCGGAATCCGTGGCACCACCCATTCCGGTGCGGCGGGCGGGGGATGGGTGCTGGGCCCCATCTTGGCCGCGGGCCCTTGGCCGACCGGGTCCCGTGCCCGAGGCTCGACAGCGACGATCACGGGCAGCCGGGCGGTGGGGGCGATCCATGGCACAGGGGTTCCGGCTCGGGGCCGGTCGCGGCCTGCCGCTGTTCTGGCGGGTGTGCCTGGTCAACGGCGCCGTCTTCGCCGTCGGCACCGCGATCCTGGCGGCGTCCCCGGCCACCGTCTCCACGCCCGTGCTCGCCCGCGAGGCCGTGGTGCTGGCCGTCGGCCTGACCGTGATCCTGGTGGCCAACGGGCTGCTGCTGCGCGCGATGATCGGGCCGCTCGACCGGCTGCGGCTGCTCATGGAGGACGTTGACCTGCTGCGCCCCGGCCAGCGCCTCCCGGAGCAGGGCAGCGGACCGGCGTCGCACCTCATCGGCAGCTTCAACGCGATGATCGAGCGCCTGGAGGCCGAGCGCGCCGCCTCCAGCGGACAGGCGCTGGCCGCCCAGGAGGCCGAGCGTCGCCGGGTCGCCCAGGAACTGCACGACGAGGTCGGGCAGAGCCTGACCGCCGTCCTCCTGGGGCTGCGGCGGGTGGCCGACCGCGCGCCGGGGGAGCTGCACCAGGAGGTGCTGCTCGTGCAGGAGACCGCGCGGGCCTGCCTGGACGAGGTGCGGCAGGTGGTCCGGCGGCTGCGGCCGGGGGTGCTCGACGACCTGGGTCTGGTCAGCGCCCTCACGTCGCTGGTGACCGAGCACGCTCGCCTCACCGGCGCCGACGTGTGCCGTCGGCTGTCCGCCGACCTCCCCCCGCTCGGCCCGGACGCCGAACTGGTCGTCTACCGCGTGGCGCAGGAGGCGCTGACCAACGTCGCCCGGCACGCCGGCGCCGGACGCGTCTGCGTCGACCTGACCCCCACCTTCGCCGGCGACGCCGTGCAGCTGCGGGTCACCGACGACGGCGGCGGGCTGGGCGGAAGCTCCGAGGGGGCGGGGATCCGCGGCATGCGGGAGCGGGCCATGCTCGTCGCCGCGACCCTCACCGTCGGCCCCCACGAGGACGGCGGCACGGAGCTGCGGCTGCTCCTCCCCGTACCCCGGCCAGAGGGCGGCGCCCGGTGACCCCTCCGTCGAGCACCCGGATCCTGCTGGCCGACGACCACGCCCTCGTGCGCCGCGGCGTCCGGCTGATCCTGGACAACGAGCCGGACCTGACCGTCGTCGCCGAGGCCGGGGACGGCGCGGAGGCACTGGCGCTGGCCCGCGTGCACGCCATCGACCTCGCCGTCCTCGATGTCGCGATGCCCCGGCTGACCGGCCTGCAGGCCGCCCGTGAGTTGTCCCGGCGCTTCCCGGCCACACGCATCCTGCTGCTGTCGATGTACGACAACGACCAGTACTTCTTCGAGGCCCTCCGGGCCGGCGCCTCCGGCTACGTCCTCAAGTCGGTGGCCGACCGGGACCTGGTCGAGGCCTGCCGCGCGGTCATGCGCGAGGAGCCGTTCATCTACCCCGAGGCGCTGACCGCGCTGATGCGCGAGTACCTCCAGCGGGCGGCCCGGGGGGAACGCCTGCCCGGCAGCATCCTGTCCGCGCGCGAGGCGGAGGTGGTCAAGTCGATCGCCGAGGGCCGGTCCTCGCAGGAGATCGCGGACCTGCTGGTGATCAGCGTCAAGACCGTCGAGCGGCACCGGGCGAACATCCTCGCCAAGCTGGAGATGCGCGACCGCACCCAGCTCACCCGGTACGCGATCCGCGCGGGGCTGATCGAACCCTGACGGCGGCCCGCCGCTCCCGGTCCCCGGCCTGCGCCGCGGTGCGCGCCCGGCTCAGCGGATCAGGACGCCGTCCGCGCGGCTGACCTGCCACATGTGGCCGTCGGGATCGGCGAACGCGCCGGCGTAGGCGTCCGGGCTCCGCTGGTTCCCCGGATCGGGGCCCCAGGTCTGGTTCCCGGCCTCGAAGACGACGTCGGCCCCGGCATCCCGTGCGCGGTGCATCAGCTCGTCGACCTCGGCCTCGGTGGCCCGCCCGACCACGACGAGGCACTCGTGCGAACTGCGCGGCGCCCGACGCCGGCCACCGACCACCCAGCCGAAGCCGACGGCCGGGATCAGCATGACCCGCAGGCCGGCGCTGATCTCGAACTGCAGCGGCTCGGGCAGGCCGTCGTCTCCCGGCTCGCCAACGGCTGCGAACCCGAGGGCGGTGTAGAAGGCGTGGGAGACCGAACGGTCCTTGATGGGCAGGCACACCGTTGCCCGGTCGAGTTCCACGATGTCCTCCTCGGGACGGATCCAGCTCTCCCAGCACCGACCCGGCCGGCCGCCGGAAGTCATCGCTCGGTCCGCCGTCCCGCTCCCGTGCCCCGCCCACCGGGAGGCGCTCCCTACGCTGGCGGGGTGCTGTTCGTCTTCGGTCTCGGCTCCCGGCAGGTACACCTCGGCCCCGGGGAGGTCCGGACCTGCCCGCACTGCCACAACACCACGACCTGGGAGCGGATCCGGGAGTCCAGGCAGCTCACGGTGTTCTTCGTCCCCGTCGCCCGCTGGCGGCGCCGGCAGTTCGAGGTCTGCGGGATCTGCGGCACCGCCGTCGGAGCCTGAGCGCTCGGGACCGCGCGGGCGTCCGCCGTCGCTGCCTGGTTCTCCCCGTCCCGCCGGTCACGGCGATGCGCGCGCCCGGTACCGGACGCGGCGCAGCCCCCGCCCGGGACCCGGGCGGGGGCTGCGGAACGTGCCGGTCAGGGACGCTGTCGCCCCCCGGACTCAGATGTCGTAGTACATCGCGAACTCGTGCGGGTGCGGGCGGAGACGGATCGGGTCGATCTCGAACTCCCGCTTGTACTCGATCCACGTCTCGATCAGGTCGGGGGTGAAGACGCCACCGTCGACGAGGTAGTCGTGGTCGACCTCGAGCCGGTCGAGGACGGCGTCCAGCGAGGCGGGCACCTTCTCGATGCCCAGGGCCTCCTCGGGCGGCAGCTCGTAGAGGTCCTTGTCGACCGGGGCCGGCGGCTCGATCTTGTTCTTGACGCCGTCGAGGCCGGCCATGAGCATCGCCGAGAAGGCGAGGTAGGGGTTGGCCGACGGGTCGGGCACGCGGAACTCGATGCGCTTGGCCTTGGGGCTGTCGCCCGAGATCGGGATGCGGGTGCAGGCCGAGCGGTTGCGGGCGGAGTAGACGAGGTTGATCGGCGCCTCGTAGCCGGGCACCAGGCGGTGGTAGCTGTTGACGGTCGGGTTGGTGAACGCCAGCAGCGACGGCGCGTGCTTGAGCAGGCCACCGATGTAGTGCCGCGCCATGTCCGACAGGCCCGCGTAGCCCGTCTCGGCGTGGAAGAGCGGCTCGCCGTCCATCCAGAGGCTCTGGTGGCAGTGCATGCCGGAGCCGTTGTCACCGAACAGCGGCTTGGGCATGAAGGTGACGCTCTTGCCCTCGGCCCAGGCCGTGTTCTTGATGATGTACTTGAACAGCATCAGGCTGTCGGCCGAGCGCAGCAGCGTGTCGAACTTGTAGTTGATCTCCGCCTGACCGCCCGTGCCGACCTCGTGGTGGCCCCGCTCGAGCTCGAGGCCGGCCTTGGTCAGGTTGGCCATCATGGTCGAGCGCAGGTCGCTCTGGTGGTCGTAGGGCTCGACGGGGAAGTAGCCGCCCTTGGGCCGGGTCTTGTAGCCCAGGTTGGGGCCGCCGTTCTCGCCGGTCAGCGAGCCCGTGTTCCAGGAACCCTCGACGGCGTCGATGTGGTAGTAGCCCTCGTTGATGCCGGTGCCGTGCCGGATCGAGTCGAAGATGTAGAACTCCGCCTCGGCGCCGAAGTACGCGGTGTCGGCGATGCCGCTGCTGGCCAGGTAGGCCTCGGCCTTCTTCGCCACGTTCCGCGGGTCGCGGCTGTAGGCCTCGCGCGTGATCGGGTCGTGGATGAAGAAGTTGACGTTCAGCGTCTTGTGCCGGCGGAAGGGGTCGAGGAAGGCGCTGTTCGCGTCGGGCAGCAGCAGCATGTCCGACTCGTTGATCGCCTGGAACCCGCGGATCGAGGAGCCGTCGAAGCCGAGCCCCTCGGAGAACGTGTCCTCGCCGAACGTCGACGCCGGGATGGTGAAGTGCTGCATGACGCCGGGGAGGTCGCAGAAGCGGACGTCGACGAACTCGACGTCGTTGTCGCGGATGTAGGCGGCGACCTCGTCGGGACTGGTGAACATCGATCCTCCGGGAGTGGGCGGATGGCCGAACCGCAAACTACGAGCCGGGAGTTGCCCACCAGTGTCTCCGGTGTTTCAGGCCGGTAACAACGGCCGGGCGTGTCGCCGGGCGCTCCCGGGCGGGCACACGAGCCGGCCCGGCGGGGGTCCTACCCTGGCGGTCATGGTCGGGAACGCGCAGCCACCCTCTCAGGAGCGCCGCCGGGGCGCCTCGCTGGGGCTGCCGGCCGACGGTCCCGGCTCGCTGGCGACCTTCTCCAGCCGGATCGGCGCGTTCCTGGTCGACGCGCTCGCCTCGGCGCTCGTCGCCGGCCTGTTCACCGCGCCGGAGCTGCCGGGCAACTGGAGCCTGCTGGCTTTCGCGCTGGTCACGGTCGGGGCGCTGACCCTGGTCGGTCAGACCCCCGGCATGCGGCTGCTCGGGCTGCGGCTGGCGCACCCGCGGCCGGGGGAGCGGCTGGCGCTGTGGCGGGCCGTCGTCCGGACGGCGCTGCTCGTGCTGCTCGTGCCGGCGCTCGTGGTGGACGCCGACGGCCGCGGGCTGCACGACCGGCTCACCGACACCGCCGTCGTCCGCGCCTGAGGAGGCGAAGGAAGCTCTCCCCGCGTCAGCGGCCGCGCCGACGTGGGTAGTGCTTCCTATGCCTGGGGGGAGGGGTCAGCGGCGGCGGACCTGGCGCTGGCTCACCGACATCTGCCGCCCGCCGGGCAGCGGGCCACCGGGCACCGGCATGCGGGCGCCGCCCAGCGCCGACAGCCGCTTGCCGAGGGCGTTGAGCTCCGCGCCGGAGAGGTTGCGGGGCAGCTTCATGACGTGCGCGCTGAGCTTGCGCAGGGGCACCTGCCCCTCCTCGTCGCCGACGAGGATGTCGTAGATCGGGGTGTCGCCGACCACGCGGGCGACCTTCTTCTTCTCCTGCGCCAGCAGCGGCCGCACGCGGGACGCGGCGCCCTCGCCGACGAGCACCACACCGGGGCGGCCGAGGACGCGGTGCACGGCGTCGAGCTGGGTGGTGCCGGCGACGCCGGAGGAGACGCGCCAGTCACCGCGCATGCCCTCGAGCACCCACGCCGCCGCGCCGGGCTGCCCCTCGACCTGCCGGTACGCCGAGCCCTGGGCGCGGCGGCCGAAGATGACGAGCGCCGCCAGCAGACCCAGCAGGATCGCGATCGGCAGGAACAGGAACGGCGAGCCGAGCAGGATGCCGATGAGCTCGATCACGCCGGCCACCACCACGAAGGCGATGAGCATGATCCACGGCAGCTTGGGGTCGTTCTTCCGGGTCAGCGAGTAGGCCTGCTTGATCATCTTGGCCTGGTTGGCCACCTTCTTGAGCCGGCCGACCTTGGGCCGGCCGTTCTTGTCCAGCTTCGGTGCGCGGCCGCCCGAGCCCGACGCCGCCGCGCCGGAGGCGCTCGCCCCCCGCCCGCGTCCGGTCGGGGCCCGTCCGGCCTTGCCGGTGGGTGCGGGGGAGTCGGTGGACCTGCTGCGTGCCATGTCCCCAGGATAGGGGCGCGCCGGGCCGGTCCCCGCGGACCGGCCCGGGGAACTCCCTCAGATGGTGCGGGTGAGTCCCCGCGCCTCGACCGCCTGCTGGTACAGCCGGCCGGCCCGGTAGGAGCTGCGCACCAGCGGCCCGGCCAGCACGCCGGGGAACCCGATCCGCTCGGCCTCGGCCTGGAACCCGACGAACTCGTCGGGCTTGACCCAGCGGACGACGGGGTGGTGCCGCGGCGAGGGCCGCAGGTACTGGGTGATGGTCAGCAGGTCGCAGCCCGCCTCGTGCAGGGCCTGCATCGTCTCGACGACCTCGTGGGGCTCCTCACCCATGCCGAGGATGAGGTTGGACTTGGTCACCAGGCCCGCCTCCCGCGCCGCAGTGAGGACGGCGAGGGACCGCTCGAACCGGAAGCCGGGGCGGATCCGCTTGAAGATGCGCGGCACCGTCTCGACGTTGTGGGCGAGCACCTCGGGGCGGGAGGAGAAGACCTCGGCCAGCTGGTCGGGGTCGGCGTTGAAGTCCGGGATGAGCAGCTCGACGCCACAGCCGGGGAGCGCGGCGTGGATCTGGCGGACCGTCTCGGCGTACAGCCAGGCACCGCCGTCGGGCAGGTCGTCGCGGGCGACGCCGGTGACCGTGGCGTACCTGAGGCCCATGGTGGCCACGCTCTCGGCGACCCGGCGCGGCTCGTCGGCGTCGAAGGCGGCGGGCTTGCCGGTGTCGATCTGGCAGAAGTCGCAGCGCCGGGTGCACTGGTCACCGCCGATGAGGAAGGTGGCCTCCCGGTCCTCCCAGCACTCGTAGATGTTGGGGCAGCCGGCCTCTTCGCAGACGGTGTGCAGGCCCTCGCGGCGCACCAGCGACTTGAGCTCGGTGTACTCGGGGCCGGTCTTGAGCCGGGTCTTGATCCACTCGGGCTTGCGCTCGATCGGCACCTGGCTGTTGCGGACCTCCAGCCGCAGCAACCGGCGACCGGACGGCGCGATCGGGGAGTCCGCGGAGGGGGTCGGGGCCACCGTCTCGCTCATGATCGGCCACGGTACCCCCGACGTGCGACGGCGCCCGCCCGACCGGGCAGGCGCCGTCGCCGTGCGGGGTGCGATCAGGTCGACGGGTTGCGCTCGTCGTCCGCGTCGGAGCCGATGCCGCCGCTGGCGGTCTGCGGCTGGTCGTTCGGCGAGGCCGTGGCGGTGTCCAGGGCCGGGTCGTTGGAGCTCGTCGTGGCGGTGCCGGGAGTGGTGGGTCCCGGGGACTCGGTGGGGGCCGACTGCTGGGCCCACGAACCGGCGTCGGTGTCCGGCGGGGTGGCGTCGCCGGGGGTCGTCTGGGCGGTGGAGACGGTCTTGCCGGAGTTGCTCGGTGAGCTGGGCACGGGGTCCTCTCGGTAGCTGGGCACGGGACCGTCCCCGGCGGGGGCGGGGTTCCACAGGTCGTCGTCCTTGCGCCGGCGGAGGACGGCGAAGGCGGCCGCGCCGACGGCGAGGACGGCGAGCAGCCACGGCCACCGCCGCGTCCCGGCGTCGACGACGGGCGTGCGCCGGACCTTGGCCGCTGTCTTGGCCGCCTTCTTCTCGAGCTTGCGCCGCCGCTTGCGGACGTCCTTCTTCGCCGCCTTGGTGGTCGCGGTGAACTCCGCCCGGCGCAGGTCGAGCTCCTCCAGCGCGTTACCCAGGCTGGCGGTGACCGACTCGCGGGCGCTCTCGAAGACCGGCAGCACGGCCTCGCGTGCGGCCAGGACCCGTGGCGCGGCGTAGGCCAGCGCCGCGGCCTGGGCGGCGGTCAGCTTGGGGCCGACGTCCTTCTCGAGCGTCTTGGTGGCGACGTCGCGGGCCGCTTCCAGCCGCGGTCCCAGGTCGGCGGCGGCCTTGGTCGCCGCGACCTGGGCGGCGGTCACGGCCGAGACGACGCGCGGGGCGGCCGCCTCGTAGCGGGGGGCGAGCGCCTCGCGCGCGGCCTCCACGCGGGGCGCCAGGGCGTCACGCGCCGCCTCGACGGCCGGGGCGGCGACGGCCACCGCGGCCGCCACCTTGGGCGCGACGGCCAGCTTCGCGGCCACCACTGTCGGGCCGGTCGCCTCGCGAGCGGCCTCGACGCGCGGTGCCAGTTGCTCCGCCGCCGCCCGGCCCGCCTCGGCCACCGCCGTCCCGATGTGGCTCAGGCCCTCCGTGAGCTCCTCGCCGATGATCTGGCCGTGTGTCTTCTTGCGGAACACGGGATGCACCTCCGGTTGATCGTGTCGGCGGCCATCCTGCCCGCTCGCCGCGACGGGCACACCCCGGGTGGGAGCGGTCGACGGCGGACCTGGATAGCGTTCGCGGGTGCAGCTACGCATCTTCACCGAGCCCCAGCAGGGCGCCACCTACGACGACCTGCTCGCCGTCGCGCGGCGGACCGAGGAGACCGGGTTCGACGCCTTCTTCCGCTCCGACCACTACCTGGCGATGGGCGGGGACGGCCTCCCCGGGCCGACCGACGCCTGGGTCACCCTCGCCGGCCTCGCCCGGGAGACCAGCCGCATCCGGCTCGGCACGCTGATGACGGCCGCGACCTTCCGGCTGCCCGGTCCGCTGGCGATCTCGGTGGCCCAGGTCGACCAGATGAGCGGCGGTCGCGTGGAGCTGGGCATCGGCGCCGGCTGGTACGAGGAGGAGCACCAGGCCTACGGCATCCCGTTCCCTGAGCTCGGCGAGCGCTTCGACCGCTACGAGGAGCAGCTGGCGGTCATCACCGGGCTGTGGGGGACGCCGCCGGGGGAGACGTTCGCCCACGAGGGGCGGTACTACCGGGTCAGCGGGTCGCCGGCGCTGCCGAAGCCGGTGCAGGAGGGCGGGATCCCGATCCTCGTCGGTGGCCGCGGCCGTCGCCGGACGCCCCGGCTGGCCGCCCGGTACGCCGGGGAGTTCAACGTGCCCTTCGCGTCGGTCGAGGACAACGCCCGGCTGTTCGCCGGGGTGCGCGAGGCGTGTGCGGAGGCCGGCCGCGACCCGTCGTCCCTGGTGTACAGCTCCGCGCTGGTGCTGTGCGTCGGCCGGGACGAGGCCGAGCTGGCCCGCCGGGCCGCCGCCATCGGGCGGGATGCCGGGGAGCTGCGGGCGCACGGTGCCGCCGGAACGCCGGCCGAGGTGGTCGACACGCTCGGCCGCTACGCCGAGGCGGGCGCGTCGCGGGTGTACCTGCAGGTGCTCGACCTCGCCGACCTGGACCACCTGGACCTCGTCGCCGCGGAGGTGGCACCCCAGGTCAGGTGACCGGCGCGCGCCCGCGGGGACCTCGACCTGAGGTGGAGGTCGAGGTCCCCGGCCGGGCCAGGAACCCGGTGGACCGCCGGAGTAGGCTGAGGCCGTGACCGGGCGGTTCCTCCTCCACCGGCCGCGCTGACGCCCTCTCCACGGCCGGCGCGGCGACCCCTCCTGTGCGAGGGGTTTTTTGATGTCCGCCCCCGGCACCCGCGACCCAGGAGCACCCCGTGAGCCAGCCCGCCAGCCCGCCGATCACCGATCCCACCGGCGACGGCGTCCCGCCGCACCGGTACACGCCGGCGCTGGCGCAGCGGATCGAGCTCGCCTGGCAGGACCGCTGGGAGGCCGAGGGCACGTTCCACACGCCCAACCCGTGCGGCCGGCTGAGCGAGGGGTTCGAGCGGGTCGCCGGCCGGCCCAAGTTCTTCGTGATGGACATGTTCCCGTACCCCTCGGGCGCCGGCCTCCACGTCGGACACCCGCTGGGCTACCTGGGCACCGACGTCACCAGCCGGTTCCGCCGCATGGACGGCGACAACGTGCTGCACCCGATGGGCTACGACGCCTTCGGCCTGCCCGCCGAGCAGTACGCCGTCCAGACCGGGCAGCACCCGCGGGTCACCACCGAGGCCAACATCGCCGCGATCAAGGCCCAGCTGCGCCGCCTGGGCGTCGACCACGACGACCGCCGCAGCTTCGCCACCATCGACCCGGGCTACTACAAGTGGACCCAGTGGATCTTCCTGCAGCTGTTCGGCAGCTGGTTCGACGACGCCGCCGGCAAGGCCCGCCCGATCGACGAGCTGGTGACCGAGCTGGACGCCGGCACGCGGCAGCCCGTACCTGGCACCAACCCGTCGGGCCGGCCGTGGGCCGAGCTGTCCGACGTCGAGCGGCGGACGGTCGTCGACGCGCACCGGCTGGCCTACCTGCACGAGGCGCCGGTCAACTGGTGCCCCGGCCTGGGCACGGTGCTCTCGAACGAGGAGGTCACCGCCGACGGCCGGTCGGAACGCGGCAACTTCCCCGTGTTCCGGCGTCCGCTCAAGCAGTGGATGATGCGGATCACCGCCTATGCCGACCGGTTGATCGACGACCTGGACCGGATGGACTGGTCGGACTCGCTGAAGCTGATGCAGCGCAACTGGATCGGCCGCTCGACCGGTGCGAAGGTCCGCTTCGCCGCCGGCGCCGAGACGATCGAGGTCTTCACGACCCGGCCCGACACGCTGTTCGGCGCGACCTACATGGTGCTGGCGCCCGAGCACCCGCTCGTCGGGACGCTGACCGCGGACGCGTGGCCGGACGGCACCGACCCGCGCTGGACCGGGGGAGCGGCCACGCCGGCCGAGGCCGTGCGGGAGTACCAGCGCCAGGCGTCCCGCCGTTCCGAGCTGGACCGCCAGGACACCGGCCGGGAGAAGACCGGGGTGTGGCTGGGCATCACCGCCGTCAACCCGGTGAACGGCCGCGAGCTGCCGGTGTTCATCGCCGACTACGTGCTGACCGGCTACGGCACCGGCGCGATCATGGCCGTCCCCGGGGAGGACACCCGCGACTTCGAGTTCGCCGGGGCCTTCGGGCTGCCCGTGGTCCGCACCGTGCAGCCGCCGGCGGACTTCGCGGGCGGGGCGTACACCGGCGCCGGCCCGATGATCAACTCGTCGAACGACGAGGTCTCGCTGGACGGCCTGGACAAGGCCGCCGCGATCGCCCGCATGACCGAGTGGCTGGTGGCGAAGGGCCACGGCGAGGCGACCACCACCTACAAGCTGCGCGACTGGCTGTTCAGCCGGCAGCGCTACTGGGGTGAACCGTTCCCGATCGTCTACGACGAGCACGACCTGCCGGTCGCCGTTCCGCAGTCGATGCTGCCGGTGCTGCTGCCGGAGGTGGACGACTACTCGCCGAAGACCTTCGCCGACGACGACGCCGAGTCCGCGCCGGAGCCGCCGCTGTCCCGCGCCACCGACTGGACGACGGTCGAGCTGGACCTGGGCGACGGGCCGCGCACGTACCGGCGTGAGACCAACACGATGCCCAACTGGGCCGGGTCCTGCTGGTACTACCTGCGCTACCTGGACCCCGGCGACGACGAGCGCATGGTCGACCCCGAGCTGGAGCGCTACTGGCTGGGCCCGCGCGGGGACGGCGACGTCGGCGGCGTGGACCTCTACGTCGGCGGTGTGGAGCACGCGGTGCTGCACCTGCTGTACGCGCGGTTCTGGCACAAGGTGCTGTTCGACCTGGGGTACGTCTCCAGCGAGGAGCCGTTCCGCCGGCTGGTCAACCAGGGCTACATCTCGGCCCACGCCTACACCGACGAGCGGGGCTTCTACGTGCCCGCCGCCGAGGTGGAGGAGAGGGACGGCCGGTTCTTCCACCAGGGCGCCGAGGTCAACCGCGAGTACGGGAAGATCGGCAAGAGCCTGAAGAACATGGTCACGCCGGACGAGATGATCGGCGCCTACGGGGCCGACACGTTCCGCGTGTACGAGATGTCGACCGGCCCGCTGGAGCAGTCCCGGCCGTGGGAGACCAAGGCGGTCGTGGGGTCGCAGCGGCTGCTGCAGCGGATCTGGCGCGTGGTGGTCGACGAGGAGACCGGCGCGGTCCGGGCGGCCGAGGACGTGCAGCCGTCGGAGGAGACCCTGCGGGCGCTGCACAAGACGATCGACGGCGTGCGGGACGGCATGGCGACGCTGCGGTTCAACATCGCGATCGCCCGGATCACCGAGCTGACCAATCACCTGACGTCGGTGTACGGCGCGGACTCACCGGTCCCGCGGTCGGTGGTCGAGCCGCTGGTGCTGCTGGTCGCGCCGCTGGCCCCGCACATCGCCGAGGAGTTGTGGTCGCGGCTGGGCCACACCGAGTCCCCGGCGTGGGCGCCGTTCCCGGCCGCGGACGCGCGGTGGCTGGTGGAGGACACGGTGCAGGTCGCCGTCCAGGTCAACGGCAAGGTGCGGGCGCAGGTGACGGTGCCGGCCGACGCCGACGCCGCCGCGCTGGAGGCCGCCGCCCGCGCCGACGAGAAGATCGCCGGCCACCTGACCGACCGGACCGTGCGTCGCGTCGTCGCCGTGCCGGGGCGGCTGGTCAACTTCGTCCTGGGCTGAGCCAGGACCTCGCTGCCCCCACCGCTCGGTGTGCGGCCCCGCCCCGGCCCCCGGGACGGGGCCCCTGCAGCGAGGTCGTCAGGCGGGGACGGGGGACAGCACCCGCCGCATCGCGGCCTCGACCGGGTCGATCGCCTCCGCGACGGGGACGTCGCGGCCCAGTTCGGTGGTCAGGGACGTGGCGCCGGCATCGACGATGCCGCACGGGATCATGTTGCCGAACGCCGACATGTCGGGGTCGCAGTTGAGGGCGAACCCGTGCATGGTGACACCCCTGGCCACGCGGACGCCGATCGCGGCGACCTTGCGGTTCGGACCCCGCTGGTCGGCCCGCACCCACACACCGCTGCGCCCGTCGACCCGCTCGGTCGCCAGCCCCAGGCCGGCGCACACGTCGATGAGGGCCGCCTCGAGGCGCCGCACGTGGGCCACGACGTCGACGGGGTCGGCCAGCCGGACGATGGGGTAGCCGACCAGCTGCCCCGGCCCGTGCCAGGTGATCTTGCCGCCGCGATCGACGTCGATCACCGGCGTGCCGTCGAAGGGTCGCTCGTGCGGCTCGGTGCGCTTCCCGGCCGTGTAGACCGGCGGGTGCTCCAGCAGGAGGAGGGTGTCCGGAGCGGAGCCGTCCACCACGCGGGCGTGCAACTCGCGCTGCCGTGCCCACGCCTCCTCGTAGTCGACCAGACCCAGCCGCAGGACCTCGAGCGCGCTCACGGTGACCAGCCTAGGCCCGGCGTTCCGGCAGCCGCCGCGGCTCGATGCGGCTCTCCACCGCGCTGCCGTCGGGCCCCCGCTCGACGCGGTGGGCCCCGGCGTCGGGCCGGTCGGCGACGGCCTCCACCAGGTCGGTGCCCCGGTACACCAGCCCGACGCCGTCGTCGGTGGCGTGACCGCCCGGGAGCGTGCCGTCGGCCACCAGCCGGTGGTAGAGCGGGCGCCGCTGCTCCTCCGAGTCGTAGTGGACGCCGTTGGACGTGGGGATGAGCCCCAGCCCGTTGGTCACCGGCCGGAGGTCCGGCCCGAAGGAGTCGGTGGTCCCGCCGACGTGCCAGCACAGCGACCCGGCGGACACCCCGCCCAGCACGACCCCGGCTTCCCAGATCTCGCGGAACACCTCGTCGAGCCCGTGCACCCGCCACACGGCCAGCAGGTTGGCCACGCTGCCCCCGCCGACCCAGACGACGTCCTGGGACAGCAGGTGCGCGCGCAGGTCCGGAACGGTCGGCATGGGGAAGAGGCTGAGGTGGCTGACCTCGACGCGGCTGCCGGCGAAGGCGCCGTAGACGCCGGCCACCCGGACGGGGTCGTCCCCGGTGGCCGTGCCGAGGTAGCACAGCCGGGGCCGCTCGGGAGCCCCGGCCAGCTCCACCGCGAGGTCGAACACCGGACCGGGCGTCCAGTCGTAGGGACCGCGGCCCCGGGAGCGGAACCCCATGCTGGTCGCCAGGATGGTCGGTGCGGACGCGGGCACGGTCAGGCAGCTCCTCGGTCGGTGGGCCGCAGGGCGCGCAGGACGGCGCGGGCGGCGCGGGCGCCGCTGGCCATCGCGCCCTGGATGGACGGCGTGTCGCGGTGGTCCCCGCAGACGTACAGACCGCCGCCCAGGTCCACCGGGCGGCGCAGCTGCAGCGGAGGCAGCGCCGCGGGCTGGGCCCGCGGCACGGTCAGCGAGGTCAGGTGGTCGAGGTCGGCCGCGCCGACCCCGTGCAGCGCGGCCACCTCGTCGCGGACCTCGGCGGCGGTGGTGGGCAGCAGGCTGGAGCTGGCGACCAGGGCCCGCCCGTCCCGGCTGTAGGCGGGCTGGGCGTCGGTCAGCACGACGCTGTTCACCAGCCGGCCGGAGGGGGTGCCGAGCACGATCAGCGGGGACGGCCACGGCGAGGAGGGCAGGACGTGCAGGTGGGTGGTGACCTGCCGGGGTGCGGTCGCGGTCAGGCCCGGCACGAGCCCCGCGGCCGTGTCCGCGTCGGTCGCGACGACCACGGCCTCCGCCCGGACGGGACCGGCGGTCGTCGTCACGGCGTCACCCGCGACCGACGTCGCCCGCACGCCCAGGTGCACCCGGCCGGCCCCCACCCGCGCGGCCAGCTGCTCGCCGACCGCCTGCATGCCGCGGGCCGGGAGGCCGATCGCGCCGCGGGCGAAGCTGCGCCACAGCAGGTCCAGGTACCGGCTCGAGGTCTCCAGCCGGTCCTCGAGCAGGACCCCGGCGAGGAACGGCCGGAAGAGGCGTTCGAGCGCGGCGTCCCCGACCCCGGCCGTGCGCAGCCGCTGCTCGGCCGAGACCTCCCGGGCCCGCAGCAGGCGGTCGACGGGTGTGTACCCGGCGTGCGCGGAGTACGCCGCGATCGCCGCCTTGCGCAGCGGTGAGCCGACGGGAGCGTGGAGCGTGGCGGGCAGGCCGGCCGGCCGGCGCCGCGGGTCGACGAGGCGGTGGGCGTGCCCGTCCACGCGGAGGACCGCCCCGGGCCAGAACCACCCGAGCTCCAGCGCGGGCAGGTCGAGGTCGGCCGCGCGCGGATAGCCGGTGTTGAGGACCTGGAAGCCGCGGTCGACGACGAACCCGTCCACCCGCTCGGTCGCCAGCCGTCCACCCGGGTGGTCGGCCGCGTCGAGGACGTGGACGTCGCAGCCGGCCGCCGCCAGCCTCGTCGCCGCCGACAGCCCCGCGAGCCCGGCGCCGACGACCACGACCTCGGCACGGGGAGGCAGCGACATGGCTCCGAACCTAGGCCGACCGGCGCCCGGTCACCTGTCCGGTCCGGAAGCTGTGGACGGCATCGCCCCCTGTGGACGACGGGAGCGGCCCGCGTGGCGGAGCGCCTACGGTGCCCAGCCATGTCGACCCACGAGCCCTCCGACGTCCCCGTCGTCCCCGGGTACCGCCTGGAGGAGCTGCTGGGTCGCGGTGGGTCCGGCGAGGTGTGGCGGGCGGTGCCGCGCGCCGGCGGCCCGCCGGTGGCGGTCAAGGTGCTCGTCGCGGGGGACCCGGAGCGGCAGGCGCGCGAGGCGGCCCTGCTGGGACAGCTCGACCACCCGCACCTGGTCCGGCTCGTCGAGGTGGTCCACCAGCCCCGCCGTGGCGCTCCGCCGCGGGTCGCCCTCGTCCTGGACCTGCTCGCCGGGGGCAGCCTCGCCGCCCTGCTGCACCGGAGGGGACGGCTGCGCCCGGGGGAGGTGGTCACGGCCATCGCCCCGGTGGCCGCCGCGCTGGCGCACGCCCACGAGCACGGCGTCATGCACGGCGACCTGTCGCCCGGCAACATCGTGTTCACCGCCGAGGGGCGCCCGGTCCTGACCGACCTGGGGGTCGCCCAGGTGCTGGGGGAGGCCGCAGCAGAGGAGGTCACCCCTGCCTACGTCGACCCGACGGTGGCCCGCGGCGGCGCACCGGGGCCGGCCTCCGACGTCTTCGGGGTGGCTGCCGCGGCCTTCCACGCGCTCACGGGGGTCGCGCCCTGGAACGCGGCCACCCCGGCAGACACCCTGCGGGTCGCAGCCGACGGATCCCTCCCCGACCTCGCCGGGCTGGCCCCCGGCGCCCCCGCGGAACTGCTGGAGGTCGTCAGCCGGGGGCTGGCGCTGGATCCGCACGAGCGCGGCTCGGCTGCGGCGTTCGCCCTCGACCTGCGGCACGCCTGCCGGCCCGAACCCGTGCGGCTGCCGGCTCCGGGCGTCCTCGACGCGGACCTCGCCGGGACCGGCCGGGGCCCGCGCACCGAGCTCACGCACCAGGTCCCCGGTCGGCACCGTCCTCCGGACTCGCCGCCGGCGCCCGGTGGCCGCCGCCTCCGGCTCCCGGCCGGCCTGCCAGCCGTGGCGACCCGGCGCACCGCTGCCGTGGCAGCCGCCGCCGTCGTCCTCCTCGCAGTGGTGTGGCTCGGCGGATGGTGGGCCGAGACCGGCGCGGCTCCCCGCGCCGCGGAGCTGGCCGACCGCGCGGCCAGCACCCCGCGGACGTCCCCACCACCCGAGCCGGCTCCGGCTCCCCCAGTGGAGGACGAGGTGGGGGAGAACTCGGCGGAGGCGTGGACGGACCGCCTCACCGAGCTCTACGGGCGCCGGGCGGCCGCCTTCCGCACGGGGTCGGCGGACCTGCTCGAGGAGGTGCACGCCCCTGGCAGCCCGCTGCTCGACGCGGACCGGGTGACCGTCGCGGGGCTGGTCACGGCGGGGGAGACCCTGCGCGGCTTCACCCCGGCGGTGCTGCGGGCGACCGTGGTGGACGGCGGTGCGGTCGAGGGACGGGTGACCCTGCAGGTGGTCGACACGTGGCCGGCCTACGAGGTCGTCCCGGTCGGTGCACCCGAGGGGCCGGCGCGGCGGTCGGTCGACGCCCGCGGCGAGGCCGAGGTGCGGATGACCCTGGTGCTCGGTGACGGCGGGTGGCGGCTGGACTCGGCGGAGCGGACCTCGTGAGTCAGGCGCGGGACAGCGCCGCGCGGAACGCGTCGTCCAGGTCCGGGTGGACCCAGTCGTACCCGGCCTCCGTCAGCCTCCGGGGGAGGGCCCGTTGACCGGCCAGCACACCCGTGCGGCCGAACTCCCCGAGGGCGAGGGAGAGGGCCACGCGGGGGACCGGCAGCACCGCGGGCCGGCGCACGGCGCGGCCCAGGCGGCGCGCGAACTCGGCGTTGGTCACCGGCGTCGGAGCGGTGAGGTTGACCGGACCGGCGACGTCGGCGGTGAGCAGGAAGCGGATCGCCGCCACCTCGTCGTCGAGGCTGACCCAGGGCCAGTACTGCTCCCCGCTCCCCATGCGGCCGCCCACTCCGGCGCGGAAGACCAGCCCCAGGATCTGCATGAGGGGGGCGCCGCGTCCGACGACGAGGCCGGTCCGCAGGTGCGTCACCCGGACCCCGGCCTCGGCCGCGGGGGCGGTGGCCGCCTCCCACTCGGTGCACAGGCGGGCGAGGAAGTCGGTGCCCGGTGGGCTGTCCTCGTCGACGGCCCGGGCGCCGGTGTCGCCGTAGAAGCCGACGGCCGAGGCCGACAGCAGCACGCGCGGGCGCGAGGGGTCGGCGCGGAGCGCGTCGGCGAGCGCCTCGCTCACCGTGCTGGTCGCTTCCAGCCGGCTCGACCGCAACTGCTGCTTGTAGCCGGTGGTCCACGGCCGGGGACGGATAGGGGTCCCGGCGAGGTTGATGACCGCGTCCACGTCGGGCAGCAGCGCCGGGTCGATCCGACGGTGCTGGGGGTCCCACCGGTGCTCGTCCGCCGTTCGCGGCGTGCGGCGGACCAGCCGCAACACCTCGTGCCCGTCCGCCCGCAGCGCCGGCACGAGCCGGGCTCCGATCAGCCCGGAGGAACCGGTGACCGCGACCTTCATGTGTCTCCTCGGCTCAGCCCCGGACGGGTCGTGCGCGATCGGGGCCCCGGCTGCTGCCGGGGCCCCGATCGGAGCGGATCAGGCGAGTCCCACCTCGCCGTGGAACTGCCCGGCTTCCAGTCGCTCCTTCACGGTGGTGAGGAAGCGGGCGGCGTCGGCCCCGTCGACGATCCGGTGGTCGTAGGTGAGCGCCAGGTACACCATCGACCGGACGGCGATCACCTCACCGAGATCGGGGTCCTGCACGACGACGGGACGCTTCACCACGGTGCCGGTGCCGAGGATCGCGACCTGCGGCTGGTTGATGATCGGCGTGTCGAACAGCGCCCCGCGGCTGCCGGTGTTGGTCAGCGTGAAGGTGCCGCCGCCCAGCTCGTCGGGCGTGACCTTGTTGGTGCGGGTCCGCTCCGCGAGGTCGGCGATCTTGCGGGCGATGCCGCCCAGGCTCAGGTCGCCGGCGTCCTTGATGACCGGCACCAGCAGGCCGCGTTCGGTGTCCACCGCGACGCCGAGGTTCTCGCTGTCGTGGTAGGTGACCGTGCCGGCCTCGAGGTCGAGCGAGGAGTTCACCGCCGGATGGGCCTTGAGCGCCTCGACCGCGGCCTTGGCGAAGAACGGCAGGAACGAGAGCTTGACGCCCTCGCGCGCCTCGAAGTCCCGCTTGGCCCGGTCCCGCAGCCGCGCGATCGCCGTGACGTCCGCCTCGACCACCGTGGTGAGCTGGGCGCTGACGGCGAGCGACTCCACCATCCGCCGGGCGATCACGGTGCGGAGGCGGGAGAGCTTCTCGGTGCGGCCCCGCAGCGACGTGTCGGGCATGGCGGCCGGCGAGGGCTTCGGCGCGGTGCGGCCGGCCTGGCTCGGCGCGGCCGCGGGAGCCGGCGCGGAGGCGGCCTCGGCGGCCGCCAGAACGTCCTGCTTGCGGATCCGGCCACCGACACCGGTGCCGCTCACCGACGAGAGGTCGACGCCGTGCTCGGCGGCGAGCCGCCGCACCAGCGGCGTGACGTACTGACCGCCTCCGTCGCCGGCGGGCTGCTGGGCCGGCGCCGACGGCGCCGCCGGTGCCTGGGGGGCGACCGCAGCGGCGGGCGGGGGCGCGGACGTCGGGGACTTGGTGGGCAGCGCACCGCTGGAGCCGTAGTCGGCGCCCGGGGTCTCGGAGGCCGGCTTGGCCGTCGACGGCTCCTCCGGAGCGGCCGGGGCCGGAGCGGCCTGCGCGGGGGCGGCCTGCTCGGGAGCGGCCTGCTCGGGAGCGGCCTGCGCGGGTGCCGGCGCGCCACCACCACCGGCGGCGCCGGTCCCGATGACGGCCAGCTGAGCGCCGACCTCGACCGTCTCGTCCTCGCCGACGGTGATCTCCAGCAGGGTGCCGCTCGCCGGCGCCGGGATCTCGGTGTCCACCTTGTCGGTGGAGACCTCGAGCAGCGGCTCGTCGGCGGACACCTCGTCACCCACGGACTTCAGCCAGCGGGTGACCGTGCCCTCGGTGACGCTCTCGCCGAGGGCCGGCATGGTCACCGGGGTGCCCGCCCCGCCACCCTGGCCGCCGCCGCTCTGCCCACCGTCCCCCTGCCCGCCGTCTGCGGTGGCCGGTGCGGGGGTCTCGGCGGCGGGGGTCTCGGCGGCGGGGGTCTCGGCGGCGGGGGCCGGCTGCGTCTCCGGCTCGGGAGACCGGCCCGCGTCCTCGACCTGCTGGGCGGGGGTCTGCGGGGTGGTGTCGGCGTCCTCGGCCGACGCGGGGCCACCCCCGCCGCCACCGGCGCCGTCCCCGCCGATGACGGCGAGCTCGGCGCCGACCTCGACCGTCTCGTCCTCGGAGACGAGGATCTTCGTCAGGACGCCGGCGGCCGGCGAGGGGATCTCGGTGTCGACCTTGTCGGTCGAGACCTCGAGGAGGGGCTCGTCGACCTCGACCTGCTCACCCTCCTGCTTGAGCCAGCGAGTGACCGTGCCCTCGGTGACGCTCTCGCCCAGGGCGGGCATGGTGACGGACGTCGGCATCGGGGGAGGGCTCCTTCTCGCGGGGGGTGGGTGGGGGGTCGAGCGGGATCAGCCGTGCACGTGCAGGGGCTTGCCGGCCAGCGCGAGGTGCGCCTCGCCGAGGGCCTCGCTCTGCGTCGGGTGCGGGTGGATGAGGCTGGCGACGTCGTCGGCCTCGGCCTCCCAGTTGTAGATGAGCTGGGCCTCGGCGATGAGCTCGCCGACCCGGCTCCCGACCATGTGCACGCCGACGATCGGCCCGTCCACGGCCTGGACCAGCTTCACCGCGCCGGCCGTCTTGAGGATCTGGCTGCGGCCGTTGCCCCCCAGGTCGTAGACCAGGGTCTCGACCTCGCCGTAGCGCTCCTTGGCCTGCGCCTCGGTGAGGCCGACCGAGGCCACCTCCGGGTCGGAGTAGGTGATGCGCGGGACCCCGGCGTAGTCGATGGGGGCCGGGTTGAGACCGGCGAGCCGCTCGGCGACGAGGATGCCCTCGCCGAACCCGACGTGGGCCAGCTGCAGGGTGGGGATGAGGTCGCCGACGGCGGAGATGGTGGGGACGTTGGTGCGGCAGTACTCGTCCACCAGGACGTAGCCGCGCTCCATGGCCACCCCGGCCTCCTCGTAGCCCAGCCCCTGGCTGACCGGCCCGCGCCCGACGGCGACGAGCAGGACCTCAGCCTCGAACTCCTTGCCGTTCTCGAGCGAGACCTTGACGCCGTTCTCGGTGTTCTGCACGCCGGAGAAGCGACTGCCGAGCTCGAAACCGATCTTGCGGCGGCGGAAGGCGCGCTCGAGCAGCTTGGAGGAGGCCTCGTCCTCGAGCGGGACCAGGTGGGGGAGGGCCTCGATGATGGTGACGTCGACGCCGAAGGACTTCCATGCGCTGGCGAACTCGCACCCGATGACGCCGCCACCCAGGATGATCGCCGAGGCCGGCACCCGGTCCATGTTCAGCGCGTGGTCGCTGGTGATGACCCTGGTGCCGTCGACCTCGAGGCCGGGCAGCGACCGGGCGTAGGAGCCGGTGGCCAGCAGGACGTGCTTGCCCTCGTAGCGCTGACCGTTGACCTCGACGGCGGTGGGGGACACCAGCCGCCCCTCACCCTCGACGTAGTTGATCTTGCGGCTCTTGATCAGGCCCTGCAGACCCTTGTAGAGCCGGGAGACGACCCCGTCCTTGTAGCCGTTGACCCCGTCCATGTCGATGCCGGCCAGCGAGGTCTTGACGCCGAACTGCTCGCCCTCGCGGGCCAGGTCGGCGACCTCACCGGCGTGCAGGAGGGCCTTGGTCGGGATGCAGCCGCGGTGCAGGCAGGTGCCACCGACCTTGTCGCGCTCGACGAGGACGACGGACATGCCGAGCTCGGCCGCACGCAGTGCGGCGGCGTAGCCACCCGAGCCACCACCGAGGATGACCAGGTCGGCAGGCGTGGTGGGTGCGCTCACGAGTTCTCCTCGATGCAGGGGCCCGTCTGCGTTCACGCGGGCGGGGGAACGTCCACGTTCATCCTGCCACTCCGGGAACCGGGCGGCCGGGGGTGCCGTTGCCAGCGGGTGTCGCGGCCGCGCGGCTGCTGGGGACGGGAGCGGACATGGGACTGTGGGGTCGCCTGCGGGGACGTCAGTCCCCGACCGACAGCCGGGGCACGCTCGACCGCGGCGCTGCCCGGGCCGACGTCAGCCACCTCGAGCAGTTCGTCGCCACCCGCCGCGGCGTGGAGGGCTACGTCGAGCCCCGCACGGCGGTCACCGAGACCACGATCGTGCTGGTCGCTGCGGACGGGGAGTGGACCCGGCGCCGGATCGACGGCCCGGACACCGCGCGCCGGCTGTCCCGGGACCTCGGCATCCCGGTCTACGACGCACAGGTCACCGGCTATCCCCAGCGGATGCGAGACTGGGACGAGAACCACCGGCCCCCCACGACTCGCTAGCTCGTCGCGGGCCCCTGCCGGCGGCCCTTCCAGGACGTCACGACGTGGCGATCAGGTCCTCGATGGTCGCCAGCAGGGTCCGGACCGGCACGCCGGTGCCGCCCTTGGGCGTGTAGCCCCACGGGGCGCCGGTGTTGTAGCTGGGCCCGGCGATGTCGATGTGCGCCCAGGGCAGGCCCTCGGGCACGAACTCCGCGAGGAAGTGGGCACCGACGAGCATGCCGCCCATCCGGTCGGCGTTGGCGTTGACGAAGTCCGCGACCGGCGAGTCGAGCCCCTTGCGGAGTTCGGCGGGCATCGGCATCGGCCACATCGACTCACCGCTGCGCAGCGAGGCGGCGACCACGGCGTTGCGGAGCTCGTCGCTGCCCATCACGCCCGCGGTGCGCGAGCCGAGCGCCACCAGCTGGGCGCCGGTCAGCGTCGCGGTCTCCAGGAGGTAGTCGGGGGAGTCCTCGGCCGCACGGGAGATCGCGTCGGCGAGGACGACGCGGCCCTCGGCGTCGGTGTTGGTGATCTCCGCCTTCTTGCCGTTGCGGAAGGTGACGACGTCGGCGGGGCGGTAGGCGGTGCCGCTGGGCAGGTTCTCGGCGATCGGCACGGTGGCGGTGACCTCGACGGGCAGCCCGAGGTCGGCGACCAGGCAGACGGTGGCGATCACGGCCGCGGCACCGGCCATGTCGCTCTTCATGTCCTCCATCTTCAGCGCCGGCTTGATGGAGAGCCCGCCGCTGTCGAAGGTGATGCCCTTGCCGACCAGGGCGATCTTCGCGCGCGCCTTCTTGCCGCTGTAGGTCAGGCGCAGCAGCCGCGGCTTGCGCACCGAGCCCCCGCCCACGGCGAGGATGCCGCCGTACCCGCCGGCGGCGAGCGCGTCCTCGTCCAGCACCTCCACCGAGAGGCCGGCCTTCTTCCCGGCGGCCGCGCCGCGGTCGGCGAGCTCGGCGGGGAAGAGGTCGTTGGGCGGGGTGTTCACCAGGTCGCGCACCAGGGTCACCGCGTCGGCGACGGCGCGCGCACGGGCCAGCGGTGCCCGCGCGTCGCCGGCGTCGGGGACGACGACGGCGAACTCCCGCGGCGGGGTCGGTCGGCCGGCCGGCAGGTCGGACTTGTAGGCGGTGAACTCGTAGGCGCCCAGCAGGCTGCCCTCGCCCACGGCGTGCAGGCGGGCAGCGTCCGGCGTCCCGCCGACGGCGGCCAGCAGCGTGACGACCGAGCTGCGGCCGTTCAGCGCGCGACTGGCCGCACCGGCGGCCCGGCGCACGGCCTCGGTCCCGTAGCCGCCGGCCGCCTCCGGGGCGCCGAGCCCCACGGCCGCCACCACCGGGAAGGGGCCCTGCCCGAGGCTGGCCACCCGGGTGACCTCGTCGGCTCCGCCACGCGCACCCAGGTCGGCCAGCGCCGGCAGGAGGCGGCCGCCCAGCAGTCGGTCCACGGCCTCCGCGCCGGGGGTGGGCAGCAGGCCGTGGGGGCCCTTGCCGATCCCGACGACCACGGCGTCGGCGGAGAGCTTCTCGAGCGGGCGGTCGGTGGCGGTGATCGGCGGCGGCACCGCTCGATCCTAGAAGGACCCCCCGCCCCCACCGTCCGCCAGCTCACGGCGGGCCCCGCCGAGGCGCCGCCCGGTGCCGCGAGGAGGGCTAGCGTGCCGGACGTGACCCCGCTCACCTCCCCCCTCCACGAGAGGCACGTCGCGGCCGGCGCCAAGCTGGCCGACTTCGGGGGTTGGTCCATGCCGATCGAGTACGCCGGTGGAGGCGTGCTCGCCGAGCACGCCGCCGTCCGCACCGGCGTGGGCCTGTTCGACGTCTCCCACCTGGGAACGGTGACCGTGCGCGGGGTGGGGGCCGCCGCGTTCGTCGACGCCTGCCTGACCAACGACCTCGCCCGGATCGGTCCGGGGCAGGCGCAGTACACGATGTGCTGCCTGCCCGACGGCGACCCGCGGGCCGGCGGGGTGGTCGACGACCTCCTCGTCTACCTGCACGGACCCGACGACGTCCTGCTGGTGCCCAACGCGGCCAACGCCGATGACGTCGTCGCCCGGCTCACCGACGCCGCGCCGTCCGGGGTCACCGTCGTCGACCGGCACACCGAGATCGCCGTGCTCGCCGTCCAGGGGCCCAAGTCGGCGCAGGTGCTGTCCTTCCTCGGGCTGCCGGGCGAGCTGCCCTACATGTCGTTCGTGACCGGAACCGGCGGCGGCTCGGCCGAGGTCACCGTCTGCCGCACCGGCTACACCGGGGAGCACGGTTACGAGGTGCTCGTCGAGGCAGCGCCGGCCGCCGAGCTCTGGGACGTCCTGGTCGACGTGGGCTCCGACGAGGGGCTGCGGCTGTGCGGCCTCGGCGCCCGGGACACCCTGCGCACCGAGATGGGCTACCCCCTGCACGGCCACGAGCTGTCGCACGACATCACGCCCAACCAGGCCCGCGCCGGCTGGGCGGTGGGCTGGGACAAGCCGGCGTTCTGGGGCCGCGAGGCGCTGCTGGCCGAGCGGGAGCGGGGCCCGGACCGCCTGCTGTGGGGACTGCGGGCCACGGGCCGGGGGATCCCGCGCCCGGGCATGGCGGTGCTGGACGGGGAGGGCCACCGCGTCGGGACCGTGACCAGCGGCACCTTCTCGCCGTCCCTGCGGACCGGGATCGCGCTGGCGCTCCTGGACGCCGTCGCCGGCGCGGTCGAGGGCGCCGAGCTCGCCGTCGACGTGCGCGGGCGGCCGCAGACCGTGGAGGTCGTGCGGCCGCCCTTCGTGCCCTCGCACGTGCGATGAGGCCTAACGGTTCTTGCGCGTCGGGTCCTTGTCCTCCTTGGACGGCACCGGCTTGTCGGGCAGCGTGTCGGCCACCACGGCGTTCCGCTCGCCCATGGGCACGGGGGCGCCGGAGGTGGTGTCCTGGGCGGTCTGGTGTTCGGCCTCGGCGTTGATCTCCGCGCCGAGGAGCACCAGGTAGCAGGTCAGGTACAACCACAGCATGAGGACGATGACGCCGGCGATGGCGCCGTAGGTCTCGTTGTACGACCCGAAGTTGTCCACGTAGAAGGCGAACCCGACGCTGACCACCGCCCACACCAGCGTGACGACGATCGAGCCGATGCTGACCCACCGCAGCCGGGGGGAGTCGCGGTCCGGCGCGACGCGGTAGACCACCGCGAGCCCGCCGGCGAACACCCCGAGCAGCAGCACCCACCGGACGACCTGGGCCAGCACCGTGCCCACCACGCCCAGCGGGAGGTCCTCGAGCACCGCCGGGACGATGGCGACCAGCGTGATCGTGATGAGGACGAAGACGATCGCGCCCAGCGTCAGCCCCAGCGAGGTCGCCCGGAGCTTGATGAAGTTCCGGGTCTCCACCTCGTCGTAGGCGATGTTCACCGCGGTGATCAAGTTGCTCACGCCGCCGGAGGCGCTCCACAGCGCGGCGAGGATCGACACGATGAGCCCGACCGTGAGCGCGCCGCCGCTGTTGCTGGTGATCGAGGTCAGCTGCTCGGTGAGGATCTCCTGCGCGCTCTCGGGCAGCTGTGCCGAGACCGACTGGATCTGCTCGGTCACCTCCTCCGGCGAGGCCACCAGGCCGTAGATCGAGATGGTCGCGATCAGCGCCGGGAAGATGGCCAGGAAGGCGAAGAAGGCGACGCCCCCGGCGATGATCGGCATGTTGTCGGCCTTGTTCTCCGCCCAGGCCCGCTTGACGATCTGCTGCCAGCCGCGCAGCGGGATGGCGGTGGGCTTCTCCGCCGTGATGCCCGGCAGCTGCCGCTCGCTCAGCGCCCCGGCAGCCGACCCGTCGGCGGCACCGACCGAGTCCGCCGAGGCCGCGCGCTCGGCCTCCGCCTGGGCCGCCGCGCGCCGGGCGGCCTTCTCCTCGACCCGCTCGCGGATGCGATCGACGGCGCTCTCGTGGTGTCGGGTCCCGGACACGTCAGTCGCCGGGCCAGCTGCCGGTGAGCTTGGTGAAGCCCTGGGCGCCGAGCCGGTCGATGGCGGCCTTGGTCGCCGCGAAGATGGCTCCCTGCAGCGCGGCGGCCAGCACGATCTCGCGCATCCGGTACTCGCTCTGCAGCGCGTCGGGGGCGTCCTCCTCGTGGGAGACCCGCTTCCACACCTGCTTGAAGATCGTGCCGGAGACCACGCCGGCGAGGATGCCGCCGAGCAGACCGATGGGGCGGTAGGCCAGCTTGGCTCCCTTGCTGCTCACTTCGTCCTCCTCGCGGTCCTGCGGGCCGTGCGGGCGGTCTTCGCCGTCGACGTCCGCGCCTTCGCCGCCGACTTGCGAGCCTTCGCAGCGGCCTTGCGGGTCTTGGCCGCGTTCTTCGCGGCGGCCTTGCGGGCCTTCGCCGTCTTCTTCGCGGCGGCCTTCTGGGCCGCCGCGCGGCGGGCGGCGAGGGCCTTGGCCTCGCGCTTGGCGGCGCGCTTGGCCCGGCGGCTGTCCCGGGTCCGCCGCCGCCAGACGAGCAGCCCGAGGAGGGCGGCCACGCCCGCGCCGGCGCCGATGACGGCCGGCGGGCTCTCCTTGTAGGTCTCGACGGCGGTGTCGCGGGCGCGGAAGGCGCCCTCCTTGGCCCGCGCGGGGACGTCGAGCCGGTGGGACAGCTCGTCGACCGTGCGGCCGAGCTGCTCGCGGGTGGCCTCGATCTCGGCCTTGATGGCGTCGGGGTCGTTCGGGGCGCCGTTGCCGGCGGCACTCGAGCTGCTGGGCGTGCTCACCGGCGTGCACTCTCCTTCACGGTCGCGATGTCGGCCTTGGTGCTGGCGATCGCCTCGGTCGGGACCGGCGGCGACCCCTTCTCGACGTCCTTCTTGCCCACGAGGGCCAGGACGCCGGCGATGGCGAACAGCACGACGGCGACGATCAGCGCCGCGAGCCAGGCGGGCAGCGCGAGGTCGAGCAGCAGGATCGCCGTCGCGACGAGGGTGGCCAGCCCGAGGAACGCGAACAGGCCGGCCCCGCCGAACAGGCCGGCGCCGACGCCGAGCCGCTTGGCCTTCTGGGTGACCTCGGCCTGAGCCAGTCGGGCCTCGTCACGGACGAGGCGGGAGATCTGCTCGGTGAGCTGACCGATCAGCTGACCGGTCGAGGCGTCCTCCGGCGGAGGAGGTGGTGCGGCCGCACGGCTGGCACCCGCGGTGGTGGGCTGGGTCATCGGTCCTCCGGTCCCTGGTCTGGGGGTTCGAGGACGTGACATGCCCGCTGCGACCCGTGCGATAACCCGACGCAGGTCACACCTGCCGAACGGGGGCGAGGCGGCCACTAGCCTCGTCGCATGAGCTGGTACTGGCGGCTGGAGGACCCCTCGGGGGCGGAGGTCGACCCGGCGTCGGTCGGCGTGGTGCTCGCGGAGTCGGACAACCAGGGCGACGCGGAGTCCTGGCTGGGGGAGCACTGGCGCCTGCTGCTCGAGCGCGGGGTGGCCACCGTGACGCTCTTCGACGGCGACAGCGAGGTCTACGGCCCGATGGGCCTGGCCGCCACGTAGGCCGGTGGCGGCCAGGCCGGGCTCACCCGCGGGCGGTCTTGGCGGGGTCGCGCTCGACGACGTCGCCGAGGACCTCGTCGATGCGGGCCAGGATTGCGGGCTCGAGGGTGACCCCGGCCGCCGCCACGTTGTCCTGCACCTGCTCCGGGCGGCTCGCCCCGATGATCGCCGCGGCCACGTTCTGGTTCTGCAGCACCCAGGCGACGGCCAGCTGCGCCATGGACAGGCCGAGGTCGTCGGCGACGGGGCGCAGCTGCTGCACCCGGGTCAGGACGTCGTCCCGCAGGAAGCGCCGGATGGAGCCCCCGGCCTCCTCGTGAGCGGCACGGCTCCCGCTCGGCGGCTGCTGCCCCGGCTGGTACTTGCCGGTGAGCACGCCCTGCGCCAGCGGCGACCAGACGATCTGCGAGATGCCCTGCTTCTCGCTGGTCGGCACGACCTCGTCCTCGATGACCCGCCAGAGCATCGAGTACTGCGGCTGGTTGCTGATCAGCTGGATGCCGAGGTCGCGGGCCAGCTCGGCGCCGGCGGCGATCTCGTCGGCCCGCCACTCCGAGACGCCGATGTAGAGGACCTTCCCCGCCCGCACCAGGTCCGCGAAGGCGGTCATCGTCTCCTCCAGCGGCACCGTCGGGTCGTAGCGGTGCGCCTGGTAGAGGTCGACGTAGTCGGTCTGCAGCCGCCGGAGGGAGGCATGGCAGCTCTCGATGACGTGCTTGCGGCCCAGGCCGCGGTCGTTGTGCCCGGGGCCGGTCGGCCAGTAGACCTTGGTGAAGACCTCCAGGCCCTCGCGGCGCTGACCCGCCAGCGCGCGGCCCAGCACCGACTCGGCGCGGGTGCCGGCGTAGACGTCTGCGGTGTCGAAGGTCGTGATGCCCGCGTCGAGGGCGGCCCGCACACAGGCGTGGGCGGCGTCCTCCTCGACCTGCCCGCCGTGGGTCAGCCAGTTGCCGTAGGCGATCGCCGAGATGGAGAGGCCGGAGCGGCCGAGTCGTCTGGATTCCACGGAGCCGACGTTAGTGCGAGGCCGTCAGTCGGCCCCGGCGCAGGGTCCCGCGCCGAGCGTGCGAGGCGGGGGGTCCTCTCTCAGACCTCGGCGCCCAGCCGGACCTCGGGCTTCGGGAACCGCCAGCGGCGGACCATCGTGGACCGGCTGATGCCGTACCAGACCAGGCCGCGCATCCGGTGGTCCCCGTCGGGGAAGCGCTCGAGGACCTTGCGCTTGATCCGCCGGCCCAGCACGAAGGAGTCGGCGATGATCACCAGGAAGAACAGGAACCAGAGGAAGACGGTGTAGCTCTGCACCGCGGGACTCGGGATGAAGTAGCCGATCAGCACCAGCCCGGCGACGACGAGGAAGAAGCTGCCGGCGTTGCGCCGGGCGTCGACCACGTCGCGCACCAGCTTCCGGACGGGGCCGCGATCGCGGGCGGGCAGGTGGCTGTCGTCGCCCCGGAGCCCACCGGCGCGGGCGGCGACGCGGCCGGCGGCCTGCTGCTCCCGCATCCGCTTGTAGGCCTCCTTGCGGGTGGTGGGAGGCGGCGGGGGCGGGCCCGGACGGCGTCCCTGCGCCTCGGTGCGCTTGGGCGTGGGACGGCCCTTGCCGCCGGTCTTGACCAGCTGGACGGCGGCGTCGTCGGCGGGGGCGGACGCGGCCTCGGCACGGTCCCGGCGCCCGGGCAGGCGGAGCTTCACGCACCCGAGTCTACGGGTGACCTCGGCCGTTCCCCGCTCTCCGCGGAGGTTCTCCGCCGTACAGTGGAAGAGGACCCGCTCCGGCGGTGTTTGCCTGGAGCAGGACGTGCCGCTCCCGGCACCCTCGAACGTGGGAGGACTACAGACATGACGGTGCAGGACACCGGAACGACCGGCGTCATCCTGAGCGACCCGGCTGCCGCCAAGGTGAAGGCGCTGCTGGACCAGGAGGGCCGCGACGACCTGCGGCTGCGCATCGCCGTCCAGCCCGGCGGCTGCTCGGGCCTGCGCTACCAGCTCTTCTTCGACGAGCGGTTCCTCGACGGCGACCAGACGTACGAGTACGGCGGCGTCGAGGTCATCGTGGACCGGATGAGCGGGCCCTACCTCGGCGGCGCGACGATCGACTTCGTCGACACCATCGAGAAGCAGGGCTTCACGATCGACAACCCGAACGCAGGCGGCTCCTGCGCGTGCGGCGACTCCTTCCACTGAGGGAGGAGACCCCCTGCAGGGGGTCGACGCGACGGTGCCCCGGTCCCTCCTCTGAGGGACCGGGGCACCGTCGCGTTCAGAGCCGAACGGGGTAGACCGTCTCGGGGATGTCGGGCTTGATCCGCTGCTCGACGAAGATCCCGTGCCAGACCATGAAGACCAGCACCTCCCACACCTGGCGGGCGATCCGCTTGCTGGGCACGTCGGCCGTGCGCAGGCGGTCGAGCAGGTCGAGGACGTGGCCGCGGTCCAGCCACTCGTCGGTCTGGCTGTCGGTGACGATGTCGCGGGCCCACTGGTGCAGCGGGCCGGCCAGGAAGTCCGCCGTCGGCACCGGGAAGCCCAGCTTGCGCCGGTTCAGGATGGGCGCCGGGACGATCTGCTCCATGGCGCGGCGCAGCGCGTACTTGGTCGCGTCACTCCCGCGCGGCACCCGCTGGTCCAGCGGGATGGTGCTGGCCAGCGCGAAGACCTCCGGGTCCAGGAAGGGCACCCGGAGCTCCAGCGAGTTGGCCATGGTCATCTTGTCGGCCTTGACCAGGATGTCGCCGCGCAGCCAGGTGAACAGGTCGACGTACTGCATCGCCGTGACGTCGTCGTAGCCGGCCTCGCGGGTCTGCCGGTAGAGCGCCTCGGTGACCGTCACGTGGGACAGGTCGGTGTCGTGCCCGCGCATCAGCTGCGCGAGCTCCGCCCCGGAGAAGTTGCGGGCGTTGCCGTAGTACCGCTCCTCGAGCGGGATCGAGGCGCGCCGCAGCAGGTCCTTGCCGCGCATCCCGTCGGGCAGCCGCTGCGACAGCGCCGCCATCCCGCGCTTGGCGAACCCGGGGAAGCGCTGCGCCCAGGCCAGGCTCAGCGGCTCCCGGTAGATCGTGTAGCCGCCGAAGAGCTCGTCGGCGCCCTCGCCGGAGAGCACCACCTTGACGTGCTTGCGGGCCTCGCGGGCCACGAAGTACAGCGGCACGAGCGCGGGGTCGGCGACCGGGTCGTCGAGGTACCAGACGACCTCGGGGATCGCCGCCGCGAACTGCTCGGCGGTGATGACCACCGGCACGTGCGCCACCCCGAGGGTGGCCGCCGACTCCGCGGCGATGTCCACCTCGGACGTCGACTCGCGCTCGAACCCGACGGTGAAGGTCATCAGGTCGGGGTTGTAGCGGTGCGCCAGGGCCGCGATCGCGGTCGAGTCGATGCCGCTGGACAGGAACGAGCCGACGGTGACGTCGGCGCGCATGTGCTTGGCCACCGACTCGTCGAGGGCGGCCGCGATCCGGTCGTAGAGCTCCTGCTCCCGTCCCGCCGGCACCGGCTGCGGGCGGAAGGTCGGGTGGAAGTAGCGGCTGGTGTGCAGCTCGCCGTCCACCACCGTGAAGCTGGTGCCGCTCTCGATCCGCCGGATGCCGCGGTGCAGCGTGGCCGGCTCGGGCACGTACTGGAGGGTGAGGTAGTGCTGCAGCGAGGCGGGGTCCACCCCGCCCGCGGCCTCGCTGCCGCCGAGCATCTCGAGGACGGCCTTCTTCTCGGAGCTGAAGACCAGCCCGCCGTCGGCCAGCCGGGCGGTGAACAGCGGCTTGATGCCGAACGGGTCGCGCGCGCCGAACGCCGTCCGGGTCGCGGTGTCCCAGATGACGAACGAGAACATCCCCCGCAGCCGGCGGACGACGTCCTGCCCCCACAGGTGGTATCCGGCGACGATGGTCTCGGTGTCGCCGTGGGTGCTCAGCTGCGCGCCGGCCGCGGCCAGCTCCTCGCGCAGCTCGACGTAGTTGTAGATCTCGCCGTTGAACAGGATGCGGTAGCGGTCCTGCGCGTAGGGGAGCGGCTGGGGGCTGCCCTCGACGTCGATGATCGACAGCCGGTTGAAGCCGAGGACGACGCGCGAGTCCGCCCAGACGGCGGTGTCGTCCGGGCCGCGGTGGTGGAGGCAGTGCAGTGCCTCCTGCACACCGGAGACGTGGGAGTCGCCGACCCGGTCGGCGTCGGTGGACAGGTATGCCAGCAGGCCGCACATGAGGCGCAGGTCTCCGGGGGGTCGGTTCGTGTCCCGGCTCGGAGCCGGGACGGGGTCAGACGCGCTCGCCGGCGCGGGTCTTGCGGGTGGCGATGCGCTCGGCGACGAAGGACAGGATCGGGACGGTGCCCGCCAGCAGCACGAGGACCGCGCCCTTGAGGGTCCACCGGGCACGCAGGGCCAGGTCGCAGGCGACCAGGAAGAAGATGAAGTAGAGCCAGCCGTGCAGGGTGCCGATGACCGCGACCGGCTGGTCGAGGTCGGCGGCGTACTTCAGCGGGACGGCCACCAGGACCAGGGCGATCAGCAGCACGCCGACGACCCAGGCCATGACCCGGTACCGCAGCAGCGCGGCGGGGATGCCCTGGCCGACGCGGCGGGCCAGGGCGCGGGGGAGCGTGCTGGTGCCGCCGGACGGTTCAGCGGTCACGGTTCCCCCGCTGGCCCAGCGCCTTCTCGTTCAGCTCGGCGAGGTAGGCGTTGTAGGCGGCGAGCTCGGGATCGCCGGTGGTGTCGATGCGGGGGCGCTGGTACAGCACCAGGGAGGCGCCCGGCTCGTCGGCGTCGGGGTCGCGGTGCATCTCCTCGCGGCACATCTTGACGTAGAACCACAGGCCCAGGAAGCCGTAGAGCGGCCACTGCAGGGCGTAGCTCCAGTTCACCGCGCCGCCGCCGGCCTCGGCCTTGGTCAGCTGCCAGTACCCGAGGAAGAACGTGGCGACGAACAGCGCCGCCACCACGAGGTGCGCGAGCACCCACCGGGGGGTCAGCAGCCGGGAGAACACGGCCCCGACTGTAACCGGCGCAGCCCGGAGTCCGGGCTCCCCGGTGAGGCGGCTCACCGCCGCGGCCGGCCTGTTCCGGCGCGGCGGCGGGGCCGGGGGAGGGCTGCGCGAGGGTGCCCGCGCCGCGACCCGCCGGGGGCCCGTCTCCGGTGGTCGGCCGCCCTGCGGGGTCGGCTAGTCTCGCCCCAGACTGTGGTCGGCGCAGGAGCCGTCTGCCGGGCCCCCGGCTGGCGGTCGCCGGGAGGACCGTCCGGGACGTCCGGACGGAGGACGAGGAGGCAGCGAGCAGTGGCTCGAGGCAGCAGGCTCGCGCGGGTCGCCGCGCTCGGTCTCCTGGGGGCGGTCGCTCTCACCGGGTGCACGCCGAACAACGAGTTCTGGCGTTGGGGCTGGCCCGACGGCATCACCGACGAGTCCGTCGACATGCGCAACCTCTGGATCTGGTCGGTCATCGCCGCGCTGGTGGTCGGCTTCGGCGTGTGGGCCCTGATCCTCTGGTCGGTCGTGCGCCACCGGAAGCGCAGCGACGAGCTCCCGAAGCAGACGGCGTACAACCTGCCGCTGGAGATCGTCTACACGATCATCCCGTTCATCATCATCGCCGTCCTGTTCTTCTTCACGGTGACGGTGCAGAACCGCGTCCAGGACCGCAGCGAGGACCCCGACGTCACCATCGCGGTCAACGCCTTCAAGTGGAACTGGCAGTTCGTCTACCCGGAGACCACCGGGGACGACGGCGAGCCGGTCAACACCGTCGGCAACAGCGAGGAGATCCCGATCCTCGTGCTGCCCACCGATCGCACCATCCGGTTCGAGCTCGCCTCGGCCGACGTCATCCACTCGTTCTGGGTGCCGGAGTTCCTCTTCAAGCTCGACGTCATCCCGGGCAACGAGAACGGCCGGGACAACGTCTTCGAGGTGACCGTCCGCGAGGAGGGCGCCTTCGTCGGGCGCTGCGCCGAGCTGTGCGGCACCTACCACGCGTACATGAACTTCGAGGTGCGCGCGGTCTCGCCCGAGGACTACGACGACTACCTCGCCGCGCGCGAGTCCGGGCTGAGCACCTTCGACGCCCTGGAGAGCATCGGCCAGCCCGGGGAGTCCCAGTCCACGCAGGCCTGGGACCTCGTGGACGACGCCCAGCAGGCCGATGGCTGACCGGCGACCCGCACACGCACTCCACACCACGCAGCAGGAGGGACGGCCGTGAAGGTCGAGGCGCTCATCTTCAACGGCATCGCGGTGTTCTGCCTCATCGCGGCGGTCGTGTACGGCGTGTGGTCCCGTGAGCCGATCGGCACCACGGCGCTGGTGCTGTCCGGCGGGCTGACGCTGCTCATCGGCGGGTTCTTCTGGTTCATCTCGCGCCGCATCGACGCCCGTCCCGAGGACCGCAAGGACGCCGACATCGCCGACGGCGCCGGTGAGCTCGGCTTCTTCAGCCCGAGCAGCTACTGGCCCTTCGCGCTGGCGGCCTCCGCGGGTCTGATGGGTGTGGCGCTGGCGTTCTTCTACGCGTGGCTGATCCTGCTCGCGGCCGCTGCGCTGCTCATCACCATCGGCGGGCTGCTGTTCGAGTACTACGTGGGGCAGAACGCGCACAGCTGAGCCCGGCTCCGCCTCGGTCGAGGGCCCCTCCCCGCTCAGCGGGGAGGGGCCCTCGCCGTGTCGCCCACCGGTGGCGCGAGGGATCCGCCGTCGACCGGGCGCTCCGGCTGCACGTCCGTGCGAGGCTCCCGGCGTGGAGACGTTCGAGGCCCCCGACGGCACCCGGCTCGTCTACCAGCTGGTCGGGGAGGGGCCGCCCCTGGTCGTCCTGCCCGGCGGGCCGATGCAGGACTGCGGCTACCTCGGGGACCTGGGCGGGTTGTCCGCACGGCGCACGCTCGTGCTGCTCGACCCGCGGGGCACCGGCCGGTCCGACGTACCGGACGACCCCGCCACCTACCGGTGTGACCGGCAGGTGGGCGACGTGGCGGCGCTGCGCCGGCACCTGGGGCTGGACCGGCTGGACCTCGCGGGGCACTCGGCCGGCGGGACGCTGGCCCTCCTCTACGCCGTTCGGCACCCCGACCGCGTCGGCCGCCTCGCGCTGGTCACCCCGAGCCCGCGGGCGCTCGGCGTGGACGTCCTCGACGCGGACCGCCGCGCGCTGGCGGAGCAGCGGCGCGGGGAGCCGTGGTTCGCCGACGCCTTCGCCGCCTTCGAGCGGATTTGGGCGGGGACCGCCACCGAGGCGGACTGGGCGGCGATCACGCCCTTCAGCTACGGCCGCTGGGACGACGACACCCGGGAGCACTCCGCCCGCGGGGAGAGCGCGCGCAACGACGAGGCGGCGGCCCGGTACTACGCGCCCGGGGCGTTCGACCCCGGCGACGTCCGCTCCACCGTGGCCCGGCTGGACGCACCGGTCCTGGTCGTCGCCGGGGGGTGGGACGTCGGGCTGCCCCCGGTGCGCGCCGCCGACTGCGCCCGGTTGTTCCCGCGCGGGGAGGTGGTCGTGGTGCCCGGCGCCGGGCACTGCCCCTGGCTGGACGACCCGGGGGCGTTCGTCGCGGCCCTGGCGGGCTTCCTGGACTGACGCCGGGGGGTCGTGGGCCGCGCCGTCCCCCTACACGCGAGGAGGGCCCCGACGGATCGCTCCGTCGGGGCCCTCCTGGCGTGGTGCCGGGTGGATCAGTCGCGCGGCTCCTGCGGCCGGCCGCCGTCCGCCGGGCGACCGGAGGAGGTGAGCTCCCGCGCGGTCTCCGCCGCGGCCTGACCGTGGTCCTCGCGCCGCTGCTCGAGCTCGACCTGCGCCGGCTGCTCGATCGGGCGGAAGAACCCGCGGATGGCCCGGCGGGCGCCGCCGACGTGGTTCATCCGCTTGGGCACCGGAGCGCCGCCGTAGGCCAGCGCGCCGTGGCCGTGCTCGTCGACCGGGCCCAGCGGCTGGTGCACCTCGATGAACTCACCGTGGGGCAGCCGCCGGATGACGCCGGTCTCGATGCCGTGCTCGAGCACCTCGCGGTCGTGCTGCTGGAAGCCCAGGCACAGCCGGTAGGTGAGCACGTACGCGATCGGCGGCAGGATGATCAGGCCGATCCGGCCGGCCCACGTCATGGCGTTGAGGCTGATGTCGAACTTCTCGGCGATGACGTCGTTGCCGCCCGAGAGCAGCAGCACGATGTAGAACGTCAGCGCCATGACGCCCAGCGACGTGCGCACCGGGACGTCGCGCGGACGCTGCAGCAGGTGGTGCGACGCGGTGTCGCCGGTCAGCTTCCGCTCGATCATCGGGTAGAGCGCCATGAGCGTGAAGATGATGCCGGGCAGCACGACGGTGGGCCAGAACAGCGCCGGGATCTGGTAGTTCCCGGGCAGGTTGAGGTCCCAGGCCGGGAACAGACGCGTCGAGCCGTCGAGGAACATCACGTACCAGTCGGGCTGGGACGCGGCCGACACCTGCGCCGGGTTGTACGGCCCCCACAGCCAGACCGGGTTGATCTGCACGAGCCCACCGAGCGCGGCGCAGACGCCGAACACGATGAAGAGCAGGCCGGTGGCCTTGCCCGCGAAGGTGGGGAAGAGCCGGTTGCCGACCACGTTGTGCTCGGTGCGCCCGGGGCCGGGGAACTGCGTGTGCTTCTGCTTGACCAGGATCAGCAGGTGCACCGCGATCAGGGCCAGGATGATCGCCGGGACGATGAGCACGTGGACGATGTACATCCGCCCGACGATGTGCTCGCCGACGTAGTCGCCGTTGAAGACCGCCCAGTGCACCCACGTTCCGACGACCGGGATCGACAGGATGATCGCCGAGACGATCCGGAGGCCGGTGCCGGACAGCAGGTCGTCGGGCATCGAGTAGCCGGTGAAGCCCATGGCGAAGGACAGGACCAGCAGGGCGATGCCGATCAGCCAGTTGGTCTCACGGGGACGCCGGAACGCACCGGTGAAGAAGATGCGCAGCAGGTGGACGACGATCGCGGCCACGAACAGCAGCGCCGCCCAGTGGTGCAGCTGCCGCATGAACAGCCCGCCCCGGACGTCGAACGACAGTTCCAGCGTCGAGTCGTAGGCCGCCGACATCTCCACGCCGCGCAGCGGCGCGTAGGAGCCGTCGTAGACGACCTCGCGCATGGAGGCGTCGAAGAAGAACGTCAGGTAGGTGCCCGACAGCAGCAGGATGATGAACGCGTAGAGCGCGATCTCGCCCAGCAGGAACGACCAGTGGTCGGGGAAGACCTTGTTGAGCGTGCGGCGCAGCGGACCGGCGACGATGAGCCGGTCGTCGACCTCGAGCGCGGCCTTGCCCAGTCGCGTGGTGGGGACACCCGGCGCTGTGGCGGTGCGAGCCATCAGATGCGCTCCCGGTTCCAGTAGGTGGGGCCTACCGCCTCAATGTAGTCACTGCGGGCGACGAAGTAGCCCTCGTCGTCGACCGTGATCGGCAGCTGCGGCAGCGGGCGGGTCGCCGGGCCGAAGACCGGCTTGGCGCCCTGGGTGATGTCGAACTGCGACTGGTGGCACGGGCAGAGGATCCGGCTGGTCTCCTGCTCGTACAGCGACACCGGGCAGCCGGCGTGGGTGCAGATCTTCGAGTAGGCCACGTAGTCGCCGTAACCGAAGTCGGCCTGGCCCTCGCGCGGGCGGTCCACCGCCACCTGCTCCGGGCGGAGCCGGAAGAGCATGGTGGCGGCGTCGGACTGCCGGTTCCCGCCCGGGACCGCCGGGAAGACGGTCTCGATGGAGCCGGGCTGCTGGTCGCCGGGACGGATCGGGGTGCCGTCGTCGCGGACCAGCCGCACGCCGTCGGCCCAGCTGGTGGTACCCAGCGGGTCGCCGGTGTTGGGGTTCCGGATCAGCCCGCCCAGCGGCATGACGAGCATGAGCCCCAGGCCACCGCCCATGAACAGCAGCGAGCGGGTGATCAGCTTGCGCCGGGCCAGGCCGCTGTTGTGCAGGCCGCCGACCAGCGTGGCGCCGGTGGTCACGCGGTCGAAGTGCGATCCGTCGTGCTTGTCCTGGACGGCCGTCTCGTGCGGCAGCAGCTTCTTGGTGTAGAGCACCAGGCCGACGCCGACGAGGGCCAGGGACAGGCCCATGAGCGCGCCGAGCATGGGCGTGAACAGCGCGCTCCAGCCGCCCTCGGTGATGTCCCAGTGCCAGTCGGGGAGGAACCAGCCGGAGCCGACGTAGACGACCACGAAGGCGAACGCGGCCACCCCGGCGAGGGCGAAGGTGAGCCCGATCTGCCGGACCGCGCGCTTCTCCATCGGCGAGCCCGGCTCGGGACCCGGGTCGACGTGCAGGATCTCCACGCCGTCGTACCGGGCGCCGAGGCGGTCGAGCTCCTCGCGGGGCAGCGCCGCGAGCTGCTCGGGGGTGTAGTCGTCGTCCGGACCGCCGTGGAGCGGTCCGGCGACGTCCGCGCCGCCGGCCGATCCGGGCTGGGTGTCGCGCGCGCTCACGCTTCCTCCTCGCCGACGCTGAGGGTCAGCGGTCGCTGGGCTGTGTCGGTCGGGAGGGCGGTCACGCCTTGCTCCCCATCCAGAAGACCCCGAACAGCAGGGCCGCCATGCCGACGACCCAGATGACCAGGCCCTCGGCGACCGGGCCCATGCGGCCCACGCCGGCACCGCCGGGGTCGGCCTGACCCTGGATGGTCTGCACGTAGTTGATGATCGCCCGCTTCTCGTCGGGGGTCAGCTGGTTGTCCCCGAAGACCGGCATGTTCTCCGGTCCGCTGAGCATCGCGGTGTAGATCTCCATGTCGCTGACGTCGTTCAGGCTCGGGGCCCGCTTGCCGGAGGACAGCGCGCCACCCGCACCGACGAAGTTGTGGCAGGACGCGCAGTTGAGCCGGAACAGCTCGCCGCCCTCGGCCAGGTCGCCGTCCCGCAGGTCCCCGGAGGGCAGGGTCGGGCCGCCGCCGTTGGCCTGCACGTAGGCCATCAGCTGGTCGATCTCCTCGTCGGAGAAGACCGCCGGCTTGTCCGGCGCCTGGGCCTCCTGGCGGACCAGCGGCATGCGCCCGGTGTGCACCTGGAAGTAGACGGCCGCCTCGCCCACGCCGACGAGCGAGGGCCCGCGGTTGGGGACGCCCTCGAGGTTCTCGCCGTGGCAGGTGATGCAGCTGCGCTCGTACAGCTCGCGGCCGGCGGCCTCGGCGGAGGACTCGCCGCCCGTCCCCTCGTCCGTGGCGTACGCCGGGGACAGGAAGGAGTAGAGACCGCCGGTCAGCACGAGGGCGGCCATGAGGCCGGCGACGTTGACGACGCGGCGGCGGTGCTTGGAGCGGCGGCGGGCCCGGGCCGCGGCAGCGGGGCTGCCCTCGACCACCCGGCGGGACCAGCGGCGAGGGCCGCGGGAGGACTCGTCGGCGGACGGGGCGTCGGACTGCGGGTTCGTGGTGGACACCGGTTCCCTAGCGGATCAGGTAGATCGTGGCGAACAGCCCGATCCACACGACGTCGACGAAGTGCCAGTAGTAGGAGACCACGATCGCGGCGGTCGCCTGTGCCGGCGTGAAACGGCCCATGGTGGACCGGATGAGCAGGTAGACGAACGCGACGAGACCACCGATGACGTGGAGGCCGTGGAAGCCCGTCGTCAGGTAGAAGACCGACCCGTAGGTGGACGACGAGATCGACGTCCCCTCCTCCACGAGCTGGACGTACTCGTAGGCCTGACCGAGCACGAAGGTCAGGCCCATCACGAAGGTGATCGTGAACCAGCGGCGCAGGCCGTACACGTTGCCCTGCTCCGCGGCGAAGACGCCGAGCTGACAGGTGACCGAGGAGGCCACCAGGATGATCGTGAACGTCAGCGCGTACGGCAGGTTCAACTCCGTCGGCTCCGGCGGCCACCCCTCGGTGGCGCGGGCGCGCGCGGTGAAGTACATGGCGAACAGCCCGGCGAAGAACATCAGCTCGCTCGAGAGCCAGATGATCGTGCCGACGCTGACCATGTTCGGTCGGGTCAGGGAGTGCACCCGGGAGGTGTCGAAGGTGCCGCTCGCGACGGGAGCCGTTGTCACGGGGCCATCATGGCATCGGCCCCCGCTCGGCCACGACCGCGGGTGGCCGGTGTGGCGGCACCGTGACCTGCCCGAGACGTGTGTCGGCGCGTGCCCGGCGGCGTCCCCCGCGGGCACTAGGCTCGCCCGGGTGTGCGGGCCGCCGGCCGGCGCACCGGGCACCCCGCGCCGCGAGGAGGACACGTGATCGACGCCGCACCGGCCACCGTCCTGGTCTACAGCTCCCGGCCGGAGGTGCGGGCCGCCGTCCGGACCGCGGTGGGGCGCCGCCCGGCGCGGGACGTCGGACCGATCACCTGGGTCGAGTGCGCCACCGGTGAGGACGTCGTGGAGACCGTGGACGGCGGTGGCGTGGACCTCTGCATCCTGGACGGCGAGGCGCGCCCGACCGGCGGGCTGGCGCTCAGCCGGCAGTTGGAGGAAGAGGTCGCCGACCGGCCGGCCGTCTGCGTGCTCATCGCCCGCCAGCCCGACCGCTGGCTGGCCCACTGGTCGCGGGCCGAGGCCACGCTGCCCTTCCCGGTCGACCCGCTCACCGCCCCCGACGTCGTCGCCGCCGTGCTGCGCGACCGCGTGGGGCGGCGGCCGGCCGTCCGGCCGTGAGCGCGGGCACCGTTCCCGGCGGGCCGACCTGGCCGTCGCTCTACACCCGCCTCCTGGCCCGCGAGGACCTCTCGGCCGAGGACACCGCCTGGGCGATGCGCGAGGTGATGACCGGGGAAGCGACCGCCGCCCAGATCGCCGCCTTCGCCGTCGCGCTGCGGGCCAAGGGGGAGTCGGCGGAGGAGGTCGCCGGCCTGGCGGCCGCGATGCTCGACCGCGCGACGCCGGTGCGGCTGCCGCTGGAGTGCGTCGACATCGTCGGCACCGGCGGGGACGGCGCGCACACGGTGAACATCTCGTCGATGGCCGCGGTGGTGACCGCGGCGGCGGGCGTGCCGGTGGCCAAGCACGGCGGGCGGGCCGCGTCGTCGTCCTCCGGCGCGGCCGACGTGCTCGAGGCGCTCGGCGTCGTCATCGACCTCCCTGCCGCGGGCGTGGCCCGCTGCGTGCAGGAGGCCGGCATCGGCTTCTTCTTCGCCCCGGTGTTCCACCCCGGCATGCGCTTCGCGGGACCGGCGCGCAAGGAGATGGGCATCGGGACGGTGTTCAACTTCCTCGGGCCGCTGTGCAACCCGGCCCGGCCGGTGGCCGCCGCCGTCGGCTGCGCCGACCTGCGGATGGCGCCGGTCATGGCCGCCGTGCTGGCCCGACGGGGCATGCGGGCCCTGGTCTTCCGGGGCGACGACGGCCTCGATGAGCTCACCACCGCGACGACCTCGCAGGTGTGGGTGGTGCGCGACGGCGAGGTGGAACCGGACCGGGTCGACCCGTCGGCGCTCGGCATCGCGCCGCCCCCGCAGGACGCGCTGCGCGGCGGGGACCCGGCGTTCAACGCCGACGTCTTCCGGCGCGTCGTGCAGGGGGAACAGGGGCCCGTGCGCGACGCCGTGCTGCTGAACGCCGCCGCGGCCCTGGCCGCCTACGACCGGCGCAGCGTGCGCCTGCACGACGCCCTGGCCGCGGGCCTGGAGCGGGCGGCCCGGGCCGTGGACGACGGGCGGGCCGGGGAGTTGCTGGACCGCTGGGTGGACGTCAGCCGGACGCTCCGCGGTTAGGCCCGCCCCGAACGGTCCCCTGGCGGGGGGAGGGGGTCTTCCTTCAGTCGGCGGTGTCGAAGCCGATGGAGAACGCCGCCTCGAGGTCGTGCCGCGAGTAGGCGCGGAAGGCGATGTGGGTGTCGGTCTCCAGGACGCCGGGGACCTTGTTGATCCGCCCCGCCACGACGTCGGCGATGTGCTCGAACTCGCGGACCCGCACCACCGCGATCAGGTCGACGTCGCCGGCGACCGAGTACACCTCGCTCACCCCGTCGAGGTCGGCGACGGCCTGGGCCACCTCGGGGATCGAGTCGGTGGCCGCGTCGATCATGACGATGGCGGTGATCACGCCGGCGATGCTAGCCGGGCCACGGGTGGCCGGGAGGTGCTGTGCGGCCCCGGGGTGATCCGCTCGGGACGCGCGCGGGTGCCGAGGGCGCGGCCGTCGGCGAACGGGTCGCGCTCGTGGCGGCCGGCCTCCACGCGGTCGAGGAAGTCGCTGAACCCGCCGGTGCCCGGGGCCGGGCAGGCGAGCGTGCCGGACACCTGCACCAGCCGGGTGCCCGGCTTCTCCATCCAGCGCAGCACGAGCTCGGTCTCGTCCACGGACGCGGCCAGCTCGTCCTCGGGACCGAGCGGGGTCTCGGCGGTGGCGAACAGCCCCTCGAGGGTGGCCCGGACCGACGCCCCGCGTTCGGCGCAGCCGGCGGCGACCAGCCGTCCCCGGCGGACGACGGACAGCTGCCAGCCGCCCTCGAAGGCCGGCCGCGCCAGCACCAGTTCGGGGACCGCCGCCAGCGACTCGAGCCGCTGCCGGCGGCGCACCGCCCGCACGAGGACCGCCACGCGGTCGCGGAGGACGGCAGCGTCCTCGTAGCGCTCGTCGGCGGCCAGCCGGTCCACCCGGGACAGCAGCGGTGCCAGCAGGGCCCGGGGGTCGGAGGCGACCGCCGCGCGCAGGACGTCGGCGATGCCGGCGTACTCGTCGACCGACTGGGCGCCGGTGCAGGGCGCTCCGCAGCGCCCCATGCCCGCCAGTGCGCAGGCGGTGCCGAGCACCCGCACCGACAGCCGGCCGGTGCACTGGCGCAGCGGGAGGGACTCGTGGATGGCGGCCACCGCCGCGTCGGCCGCCCGCCGGTCCGGGAACGGCCCGAGGAAGACCCCGGCCCCCGGGCGCACCCGGCGGACCACCGACAGCCGCGGGAAGGGCTCCTCGGTGAGGCGGACCCACAGGGCGCGTTCGGGGAAGCGGGAACGGCGGTTGTAGCGCGGCTTGTGCTCGGCGATCAGCCGCAGCTCCCGGACGGCGGCCTCGAGGTCGTGGGCGCAGGAGATGGTGTCGACCCGCTGCGCGAGGGCGACCATCTCGGTGATCCGGCTGCGCTGCTCGCCGGCACCGAAGTAGCTGCGGACGCGGCTGCGCAGGTCGCTCGACGTCCCGACGTAGAGCGGCTCGTCGCGGGGCCCGCGGAAGAGGTACACGCCCGGGCCGGAGGGGACGCCGTCGGCCAGGTGCCGCTTGCGCAGCCGGTCGGGGTCGACCTGGCGGGTGAGGCCGGTCAGCTCCTCCAGGGTGGAGACGCCGAGCGGGCCCAGCCGCTCGAACAGCCCGTGCAGCACGTCGACGGTGGCCCGCGCGTCGGCCAGGGCGCGGTGGCAGGGCTCGCTGGCGGCGCGGAAGTAGGGCGCCAGGGTGGCCAGCTTGCAGTTGGGCACCTCGTCGCGCGTGAGCAGCCGGCGGGCGAGGACGGCGGTGTCGACCGAGGCAGCGGCCGGCCAGGCGATGCCGTTCTCCGCGCACGCGGCCTTCAGGAAGCCGAGGTCGAAGGGGGCGTTGTGGGCGACGAGGACCGCGCCGCGGGCAAACTCGAGGAAGGCGGGCAGGACCGCGCCGATGCGCGGGGCCGCGGTGACCATCGTGGTGGTGATTCCGGTGAGCACGCTGATGTAGGGCGGGATCTCGCGGCCCGGGTCGACCAGGGTCTGGAACTCGCCGAGGACCGCTCCGCCGCGCACCTTGACCGCGCCGATCTCGGTGATCGCGTTGTCCTTGGGAGACCCCCCGGTGGTCTCCAGGTCGACGACGACGAACGTGACCTCCGCCAGCGGGGTGCCCAGCTCCTCGATGGTGGCCTGCTCGTAGCGCGGCAGCCCGGCGGCGGCTCGTGCGACTGTCCCGGCGGCGATCCCGGCCGGCCGGGCGGGGGAAGAGGGCACGGGGCGGACGCTAGGTCGGGGGAGTGACAGTCCCGGGGACGCGCGCCGGGCGGACGCTGGATCCCCCGGGGCCCGCGGTGCGCGACCGTCCGGAACTGTCGGTGCCCGTCCCTAGCGTGCTGCTCAGACCGGTCGGGGCCAGGGACGGCCCCCGCGACCAGGGCCGGTCAGCAGAGGAGTGGGTTGATGTTCATCGACTGCGACACCTGCACCGCTCGCGGCACCGGCTGCACGGACTGCGTCGTCACCGTGCTGCTGGGGGCGCCACCGGGCTGGCAGGGGGCCGATCCCACCGTGGTGCCCATGACGGCGCGCGCCCAGACCGCCGAGGACGTCGTCGTCCCGGCGCCCGGCGTGGTGGTGGAGTTCGACGAGGTCGAGCGCCGCGCCGTGCGGGCGCTGGCCGAGGGCGGCCTGGTGCCACCGCTGCGCCACCAGGCCTCGCCTCGCGGCACCGGAGACCGGCGGCGGCGCACCGGGTGAGCGGGCGCAGGCAGGTCCCGTCCGGCGCTCCGCGAGCGGCGCGCGGGGAGCGGGGCGGCGCGCCGGGCCGGTGTGGGAGTTCCCACAGTCCACGCGGCCCTCGTTTGTCACACCTGCACCACGTCCGTACGGTGAGCCGGTCCGGCCGGGAGGTCGTCACCCGTACAGAGGTGGCCTCGGCCGGTCACCGCCGAATCGCCCGACGCGCTCCCTGGCGTCGAGGGTGAACCGGGGACCCACCGCAGCACTGGGGTGAGTTCTCGCGTGCGCCGGTCCGCCGGAGCACACGCGCCGGCCCGCCGGCACGCAGAGATAGGGCACGTCTTCCCAGCCCGAACCCGTCAGCTAACTCGGTAGGCGGTCGCTGAGGAAGAAACGGAGAGCCGCCGCCCGTGGCGACCCCTCACCCTGCCCTGGGGCATGCCCCTGATCCGCTCCACCCCGACCTCCCGGTCACCTCCCGCCGCCCCACCACCGCCGGCCGCCTCGGCCGCGGGCTCGTCGTGGGAGCCACCGCCAGCCTGGCCCTGACCCTGCTGCCAGGGACGGCCACCGCCGATCCGGAGCAGGCGGGCAGCGCCGCGCAGGCCGCCCAGCTCGTCGCCCGGGCCGGCCACGAGCTGGAGGTCGTCAGCGAGCAGGTCAACGAGGCGCGGGAGACCCTCGCCCAGCGTGAGGCTGCCGCCGCCGACGCGGACCGTGTCGCCGCCGAGGCCGACGCCCGGCTCGGCGCGCTGGACGGCCAGATCCGCCAGGTGGCCCGCGCGGCGTTCACCGGCGGGAGCCTGTCCGAGTTCGACCTGATGACGACCAGCGACTCGGCCGACGACTTCGTCTCGCAGCTGGCCACGCTCGACGCTCTCGCCGGGCACGCCGGCGACGTGCTGGCGCAGGTCGCCGAGTCGGCCACCGCAGCCGAGCGGGCCCAGGCCGACGCCGATGCTGCGGCGGCGGCCGCCCGCGGGGCCCTCGACGAGGTCACCGCTCGCCAGTCCGGGCTCGAGGCGGACATCGCCGACTACCGGGGGCAGTACGCCGCCCTGTCCGCTCCGCAGCAGCAGCAGGTGCAGACGGCCCACTCCGGCCAGCCGGTGGCCGCCGCGGCACCGGCGCCCGCGGCCAGCGGTGCCGCGCAGGCCGCCGTCGACACGGCGCTGGCGCAGGTCGGGGATCCCTACGTCTGGGGCGCCGGCGGCCCCAACTCCTTCGACTGCTCCGGGCTCACCCAGTACGCCTATGCCGCGGCCGGCGTCAGCCTCCCGCACTCGAGCCGCATGCAGTCGACCATGGGCCGGGCGGTCTCCCGCGCCGACCTCCAGCCGGGAGACCTGATCTTCTTCTTCAGCCCGGTCAGCCACGTGGCGATGTACATCGGCAACGGGCAGATGGTGCACGCCTCGACGTCCAGCCAGCCGGTGAAGGTCGTGGGCGTGGACTCGATGGGCGGCATCACCGCCATGCGCCGCCTCGTCTGAGGACGGACTCCCTGCAGGGCCCCGCCGTGAGCCTGCGAGCGGTGGGGGGCAGAGGGTCCCGCCTCGGCTCCTGGCCCGGTCCGGGCCCCGCCGTGAGCCTGCGAAGGGTGGGGAACGGGGTCCCGCTTTGGCCCTTGGCCCTCTGCAGGGGCCCGCCGTGAGCCTGCGAAGGGTGGGGAACGGGGTCCCGCTTTGGCCCTTGGCCCTCTGCAGGGGCCCGCCGCGAGCCTGCGAGCGGTGGGGGGCAGGGGGTCCTCTTAGGATCGGCCGGGTGAGCGCCCGCCGGGCCGCGCTGCTGGTCGCGGGTGTGTTGGGGCTGGCGCTCGTCCTGGTCATCGCCCTCCGGACGCCGTGGACGGTCCTGGCCGAGCCGACCGGCGGTGCGACGCCGGTCCGCCCCGGCGCGGGCGTGCCCGCCGCCGTCGTCGACCGCGCGGAGTCCTTCGCTGCCGCACTGCGGCCGGCGTCGCTGGCCTCCCTCGTGCTGGGCCTGACCGTCTCCGCGGTCCTGGCGCTGACGCCGCTCGGCGCGCGACTGGTCCGGGCGGTCGCCCGGCCGCTGGGCGGGGGTTGGGCCTGGCAGGTCCTCCTCGGCACGCTGGTGCTGTCGCTGCTCGGGCGGCTGGTGACCCTGCCCCTGTCGGCCTACGGCGAGGTCGTCCGGCACCGGTACGGCCTCTCGACGCGCAGCTGGCCGCTGTGGGGCCGGGACGTCGCCGTCTCCACCGCCATCGACGCGGCCCTGACCGCCGTGCTCCTCCTCGCCCTCGTCTGGCTGGCCCGGCGCGCACCGCGGAGCTGGTGGGCCTGGGCCTCCGGGGGTGCCGCCGTCCTGGTGCTGGTGGGCACGTTCCTCTACCCGGTGGTCGTCGAGCCGGCGTTCAACAGCTTCCAGCCCCTGCCCGCGGGGCAGCTGCGCACCGACCTGCTGGCGCTCGCGGAGGAGAGCGGCAGCCCCGCCGAGGACGTGCTGGTCGCCGACGCCTCCCGGCGCACGACGGCGCTCAACGCCTACGTCTCGGGCTTCGGGGCGACCCGCCGGATCGTCCTGTACGACACGACGCTGGACCGGCTGCCCGACGCCGAGATCGAGTCGATCGTCGGACACGAGCTCGGCCACGTCGCCACCGACGACTACCTGACCGGGACCCTCATGGGCGCCCTCGGTGCGGCTGCGGCGGTGGCCGCGCTGGGCTGGCTGCTGTCCTGGACCCCGCTGCTGCGGCGGGCGGGCGCGGAGTCGCCGGGCGATCCGCGGGTCGTTCCGCTGGTGCTGTTCCTCATCGCGGTCGGCACGCTGGTCGCGACCCCGGTGCAGAACGTCGTGTCGCGGCACCTCGAGGCCCGCGCCGACCTGCACGCCCTCGACCTCACCGGGGACGCCCAGGCCTTCATCACGATGCAGAACCGGCTCGCCGCGGCCAACCTCTCCGACCCCGCGCCGCCGGCCGCCTGGCAGTGGTTCTTCGGCTCGCACCCGACCGGCCCGCAGCGGATCGCCTTCGCGCAGGACTGGCAGCGGCTGGAGGACGCCGGGTGAGGACGCTGGTCGTCACCAACGACTTCCCGCCCCGCCAGGGCGGCATCCAGACCTTCGTCGCCGCCCTGCTGGCCCGCCGCCCCCCGGAGTCCCTCGTCGTGCTGGCCTCCCGGTCGCCCGGCTGGGAGGAGTACGACGCGGCGCTGCCGTACCCGGTGGTGCGCCGGCCCACCGGGATGCTGCTGCCCACCCGCGCCACCGCCCGGGCAGCGGCCGACCTCGCCACCCGCCACGGCTGCGACACCGCCTTCTTCGGGGCCGCGGCCCCCCTGGGCCTGCTCGCCCCGGCCCTGCGCGCCGCCGGCGTCCGCCACCTGGTCGGGGCGACCCACGGTCACGAGACGGGTTGGGTGGCGCTCCCGGGCGCCCGGGGCCTGATGCGGCGCATCGCGCGGGGTCTGGACGTCCTCACCTACATCAGCGCCTACACCGCCGGACGGCTGGGCCCGGCGCTGGGCGGGGTCACCCGGATGGCGCAGCTGTCTCCGGGGGTGGACGTCGACCACTTCAGCCCCGCCGGCGACGGCAGCGCGGTCCGGGCGCGGTACGGGCTCGGCGAGGCGCCGGTGGTCGTCTGCGTGTCGCGGCTGGTGCCCCGCAAGGGCCAGGACGTGCTGGTCGCCGCGTGGCCGCGGGTCCTGGCGCGCCACCCCGGCGCGCGGCTGCTGCTCGTCGGCGGCGGCCCCCTGGAGGGCCGGTTGCGGCGGGCGATCGCGCAGCGGGGCCTGGGCCACTCCGTCGTCCTCACCGGCGCGGTGCCGCCGGCCCAGCTGCCCGAGCACTACGCCGCCGGCGACGTGTTCGCGATGCCGTGCCGCACCCGCCGGGGCGGCCTGGACGTCGAGGGCCTCGGCATGGTCTACCTCGAGGCCGCCGCCTGCGGCCTGCCGGTCGTCGCCGGCACCTCGGGCGGGGCGCCGGAGACGGTGCAGGACGGCGTCACCGGGCACGTCGTCGCCGACCCGCGCTCACCGGAGGACGTCGGCGCGACGGTCACCCGCCTGCTCGACGACCCCGAGCGGGCCCGGACCATGGGCGCCGCCGGCCGCGCGGTGGTGGAGCAGCGGTGGTCGTGGACGACCATCGCCGCGACCTTCGCCGACCTCCTCGAGGGCTGACGCCCCGACGGCAGCGTCCCGTCAGGAGGGGTGGGGAGCCGCCGCGTCCTTCTGGTAGAGGGCCTCGACCTCGACGTCGAACTCCTTCATGACCACCGCCCGCTTGAGCTTCAGGCTGGGCGTGAGCATGCCGTTGGCCTCGGTGAAGTCGGCGCCGAGCACGCGGAACTTCTTGATCGCCTCGGCCTTGGACACCGCCTTGTTGGCCTCGGCGACCGCGGCCTCGATCTCGGCCAGGACGTCGGCGTCGTCGGTGAGGTCGGCGGCCGTCGTGCCGGCCGGCTTGCCCTTCGCCTCCAGCCAGGTCGGCAGCGCCTCCTCGTCGAGGGTGACCAGCGCGGCGATGAACGGCCGCTGGTCCCCGACGACGATGCACTGGCTGACCAGGCGGTGGGCCCGCAGCCGGTCCTCGAGCACCGCCGGGGCGACGTTCTTGCCGCCCGCGGTCACCAGGATCTCCTTCTTGCGCCCGGTGATCCGGATGAAGCCGTCGCTGTCGATGTCGCCGAGGTCGCCGGTGTGGAACCAGCCGTCGGCGTCGATGGCCTCCCGCGTGGCCTGCTCGTTCCGCCAGTAGCCGGGCATGACGATGCCGCCGCGGATGAGGATCTCGCCGTCGTCGGCGATCGCGGCCTGCACGCCGGGCAGGGGCCGGCCGACGGTGCCGATCCGGAAGGCGGCGTCGTGGTTGACCGAGGCGGCCGCGGTGGTCTCGGTGAGCCCGTAGCCCTCGTACACGGTGACGCCGATGCCGCGGAAGAAGTGGCCCAGCCGCTCGCCGAGCGGGGCACCGCCGGACACCGCGCCCAGGCAGCGGCCGCCGAGCGCGGCCCGCAGCTTGCCGTAGACCAGCCGGTCGAACAGCGCGTGCTGGGCGCGCAGCGCCAGGCCGGGACGGCCGGAGTCCTGGGCGCGGGACCAGTCGATGGCCACCTGCGCCGCCCGGTCGAAGATCTTGCCCTTGCCGTCGCCCTCGGCCTTGGCCTTCGCCTGGTTGTAGACCTTCTCGAACACCCGGGGGACGGCGAGGACGAACGTGGGCTGGAACGCGCCGAGGTCCGCCACGAGGTTCGAGACGTCGGGGCTGTGCCCGAGGACGGTGCGGGTCTTCACCGCACCGACCTCCAGGACGCGGGCCAGCACGTGCGCCAGCGGGATGAACAGCAGCAGCGAGCCCTGCTCGTTGAGCAGCCGGCTCAGCAGGCTCATCCCGTTGCCGATCTCGAACAGGAAGTTGGCGTGGGTGAGCTCGCAGCCCTTGGGCCGGCCGGTGGTGCCGCTGGTGTAGATGAGCGTCGCCGCGCTGGCCGACGTCAGCGTCGCCCGGCGGGCCGCCAGCTCGCTGTCGGGGACGTCGGCGCCGGCCGCGGTGAGGGTGCCGATGGCGTCGTCGTCGATGACCCAGACGTTGACCAGCTCCGGCGCCTGGTCCCGCACCGACTCGACGGCCGCGGCGTGCTCGGCCCGCTCGACGACGGCCGCCGTGGCGCCGGAGTCGGACAGGATCCAGGCGACCTGGTCCGGGCTGGAGGTCTCGTAGACCGGGACGACGACCCCGCCGGCGGCCCAGATGGCGAAGTCGAGGACCGTCCACTCGTACCGGGTCTTGGCCTGCAGGGCCACGCGGTCACCGGGGGCGACGCCGGAGGCGACCAGGCCCTTGGCGACGCCGGCGACCTGCGCGCCGAACTCCCGCCAGGTGACGTCCTGCCACCGGCCGTCGCGCTGGACCCGCAGCCCCACCTCGCCGCCGTGCTGGGTCACGTTGCTGGCGAGCAGGTCGGGGATGGCCTCGTCGGGGCCGACCTCGGTGGTCGCCGGGACGCTGAACTCGCGCACGCTCGGTCCTCTCCTCCCCGCCCGGGCCCGGCCCCGTCGCCTGGCTCCCCGGTCGCGGTACCTGCCCGAATCTAGCGGTTGACGCCCTACCCGTGAGTACGAGCTGCCCGGCGTCACCCCCTGCGGGGAACGGCGGAGCGGTTAGCCTGCTGCGCATGGCCGACCAGTCCACCCAGTCGATCACCGTCGAGGCGCCGGCGTCCGACGTCATGGCGGTCATCGCCGACTTCCCGGCCTATCCCCAGTGGGTGGCCGCCGCGAAGACGGTGGAGGTCGTGGAGGCCGGTCCCGACGGTCGCGCCCGCCAGGTCCGCTTCGTCATCGACGCGACCGTGCTGAGCGACGACTACGTCCTCCAGTACACCTGGGACGGCGACCGCCACGTCTCCTGGTCCCTGGTCCAGAGCAAGCTCATGAAGCGGCAGGACGGCTCGTACACCCTGACCGAGATCGCGCCGGGCCGGACGCAGGTCACGTACGCGATCGCGGTGGACGTGAACATGCCGATGATCGGCATGCTCAAGCGCCGGGCGGAGAAGGTCATCCTCGACACGGCTCTCAAGGAGCTCAAGAAGCGCGTCGAGGCCTGAGCCGGCGTGCGCACCCTCCTCCTCACCGGGCTCGGTGGGGCCGGCACCTCCACCCTGGCCGCGGCCACCGCGGTCCGCGCCGCGCGCGCCGGGAGCCGCACGCTGCTGCTGACCCGTGCGGCGCCGGCGCCCACCGACGTCCCCGACCTGACCGTCGCCCTGGTCGAGCCGCTGGCCGGCCTGGAGTCCCTGTGGGCCGCGGTGGCCGGCGAGCTGTCCGCGGCCGCGCCCGGCCTCGGGCTGCCCCCCGCGAGCTCCGTGGTGCCCCTGCCGGGGAGCTTCGAGCCCGCGCTGCTGGCCCGGCTGGGCCGCGCCGCCGCCGGCGACGAGGCCGACACGGTCGTCGTGGACGCCGGCCCGCTGGCCTCCGGGACGGCGCTGGTCGGGCTGCCGGCCGCGCTGCGCTGGTGGCTGGACCAGGCCCTGCCCACCCGGCTGCGCATGCTGGGCGCCGTCCGCACCGCCGCCGTCCGTGCCGGGACCGCCAAGCGGGGGCCGGTCGACGTCGCCCTGGCCGCGGTGCCCGGGCTGGAGCAGCTCATCGCCGCCGTGGACCTCGGCGACCCGGCCACCACCGAGGTCCGGCTGGTGGCCGCGCCGCGCCCCGACGCCGTGCCGGCCCTGCGCGCCGCGGTCACCGCCCTGGCCCTGCACGGGCAGCGGCCGACCGCCGTCCTCACCCGGGTGCTGCCCGCCGGGGAGGGAGAGTGGTGGACCCGCCGGCGGGCCGAGCAGGACGCCGTCCTCGCGGCGCTGGCCGAGCTGGCCCCGGTGCGCCGCGTCGAGGAGACCGCGACCGCGCCCGCGGACGCCGACGAGCTGGCGGCCCTGCTGCCCGGCGAGGACGGGCCGGTGCCCGCCGCGCCCCTGAGCCGGGTCACGGAGCGGGCGGACGGCGGCCGGCGCCTGGTGCTGCCGCTGCCCTTCGCCCGGCACGAGGGGCTCGACCTGACCCGCTGGGGCGACGACCTCGTGGTGACCGTGGCCGGCGCCCGCCGCTCCATCCGGCTCGACGCGCTGCTGCGCCGCTGCGTGGTCACCGCCGGCCACCTCGCCGACGCCGGCACGGCCGGAGCCCGGCTCGAGGTCACCTTCACACCCGATCCGCAGCAGTGGCCGGCCGACCTGCTGGCCGCCGAGGGGAGCAGGACATGAGCGATCCCGCCGACTGGCTGGAGCAGGCCCGCCGGCTGGCCGCCGGCCTCGGGGACGCCCTCGGGCAGGGGCGGGTCCCCGCGGACGGCGCCGGCGCCCACGCGGCCGACTGCACCTGGTGCCCGGTGTGCCAGGTCGCGGCCGTGGTCCGCGGCGAGCGCCCGGAGGTCACCGCGGCGCTGGCCGACCTGCTGGATGCCGCGTCGGCCGCGCTGCGGTCGTTCGCCGAGTCGGCGACGCCCCCGCGGCCCGAGCCCGAGCCCGAGCAGGAGGCTCCCGCGGAGCCGGTCGTCCAGCGCATCGAGATCGCCTGAGTGTCCGACTCCTCCGACGCCGCCGAGCTGCCCGCGCTGGGCATCGACATCGGCGGCACCAAGGTGGCCGGCGGCGTCGTGGCCCCCGACGGCACGGTCCTCGCGACCGCGCGCCGGGCGACCCCGGGGGCCTCGGTGGTGGAGACCGAGAACGCGATCGCCGCGGTGGTGGAGGAGCTGGCGCTCTGGCACGGCGGGCCGCTGGTCGGCGTCGGCGTGGGCGCGGCCGGCTGGTTCGACCGCACCGGGGACACCGTCCTGTTCAGCCCGCACCTGGCCTGGCGGAACTCGACGCTGCGCCAGGACCTCGCGACGCGCCTGCAGCGGCCCCTGTGGGTCGGCAACGACGCCGACGCCGCGGCGTGGGCCGAGTACCGCTACGGCGCGGCCGCCGGCGCCGACCTCTCGCTGATGATCACGCTGGGGACCGGCATCGGCGGCGGCATCGTCATGGACGGCCGGTTGCAGCGCGGGTCCCACGGCGTGGCGGGGGAGTGGGGGCACATGCGCGTGGTCCCCGACGGGCGGCTGTGCGCCTGCGGCAACCGCGGCTGCTGGGAGCAGTACGCCAGCGGCACCGCCCTCGGCCAGACCGCGCGGGAGGTCGCGCGCAGCTCCCCGGCCGCCGCGGCGCTGCTGCTGGACCGGGTGGACGGCGACGCCGACCGGCTCACCGGTGAGGACGTCGCCCGCGCCGCCGCCGACGGCGATCCGCTGGCCCTCGAGCTGCTGGCCGAGGTGGGCTCGTGGCTGGGGCAGGGCATCGCCGACCTCGCCGCCGTCCTCGACCCCGAGGTGGTGGTCATCGGCGGCGGGGTGAGCGTGCTCGGCGAGATGGTGCTCGGCCCGGCGCGCGCCCGGCTGGAGCGGGCGCTGCCCGGCCGCGGGTTCCGCCCCGGGCCGCGGGTGGTGGCCGCCCGGCTGGGCGCGCAGGCGGGGCTGGTGGGCGCGGCCGACCTGGTCCGCCGGGCCGTCGTCGACGGCGACGTTCAGCGGAGTGTGAGGGGCGGGGATCCCTCGCCCCTCACCCTCCGGTGAGCTCCCGGGCGAGCTGCTCGAGGAACAGGCCGATGTCGGTGACGATGCCGACCGCCTGGGCGCTGCCGCGGTCGGCCAGCTTGGTGACCGTCGCCGGGTTGATGTCCACGCAGACCAGCGGCACGGCCGCCGGCAGGATGTTCCCGGTCGCGATCGCGTGCAGCATCGTCGCCACCATGATGCAGAAGCCGACGCCGGGCAGCTGGGCGCGCATCGCCCGCTGACCCTCGAGCACGTCGGTGTACACGTCGGGCAGCGGGCCGTCGTCGCGCACCGACCCCACCAGCACGAACGGCTTCCCGGCCCGGACCAGCGCGTGCATGATCCCGCCGGTCAGGACGCCGGACTCCACCGCCGCCGCGATCGACCCGGCCCGCCGGATGGCGTTGATCGCCCGGATGTGGTGCTCGTGCCCGTGCGGCACCCCGGCGCCCTTGGCCAGGTCGACCCCGAGCGAGGTCCCGTACAGCGCCGACTCGATGTCGTGGGTGGCCAGCGCGTTGCCCGCGAAGAGGACGTCGACGTAGCCGGCGTCCACCAGCCGCACCATGGCCGGCGCCGCGCCGGTGTGGACGACGGCCGGGCCGCCGACCCACAGCACCCGCTGCCCGGCGGCCCGGACCTCGCGCATCCGGTCGGCGATCTGGCGCACCAGCACCACCTGCGGCTTCTCGCTGGAGGCCGCCGAGGACATGAAGCCGAACGCCTCCTCCTCACCGCGCGCGACGGCCGGCGGCATCTCCACCCGCACGCCGGAGGCGCCGCACACCACCCGCTCGCCGGCCCGCACGTCGCTGACCGGCACGGTCCGGACGACGACGCGCGTACCGGCATCGTCGCCGTCCTCGGTGACGACGAGCCCGCAGTCCATCTCCGCGCGGTCGACCCGCAGCCACTCGCGGTCGAGGCGGACCAGCGTCTCCAGGTTGGTGGTCGAGTAGAAGTCGTCGGGGAAGACGCCGTCGGCCGGGGCCGGGCGGGTGGTCGCCGTCCCCGGGTCGACGGCGTTGGCGCCGTGGGTCTGCAGGCGCTGCACGATGCGGTCGAGCAGTTCGGCGTCGCCGGCGGTGACCCGCACCGTCGCGCGCGACTCGTCCTCGTGCTCCCGGCCGAGGTCGAGGGCCTCGATGCGGTAGTCGCCGCCGTACTCGAGGACGTCGTCGAGGACCCGGGCGAGGACGCCGGTGTCCATGAGGTGGCCGGTGAGGGTGACGGTGGTGGAGGGTGCGGCGTCCACCCGCGGGACGCTAGCGGGAGGACCCCGGGACGGGGCGCTACACCACCGCCCCGTCGTCACCGTCGTCGGTCGACCGCTCGCGCATCCGCGACACCAGCAGCCCGACCCCGCCGACGACCGCGGCCACCCCCAGCACCAGCCCCACGTCGGAGGTCAGGCCGAGCACGCGGGGCGCGACGACGAGGACGACGCCGGCGGCGATGAGCAGCACCGCGTACAGCGACGCGGGGGAGGGCGCCGGGACCGGCGGGGGCGGCGGCGGCTCGTAGTGCTCCTCCGGCCGGTCGAGGACCTCCGGCTCCGCGGGCGCCGGGGCGGGGCTCGCGGCGGGGTCCTCGTCCACCACGGTGCGGCCGTGCTCGGCCTCGAAGGCGGCCACGATCCGCGTCCACTCGGCGTCCTCGTCGACGTCCCGGCGGAGCACCCGCGGAGCCCGGGTGCGCTCGGGCGCGTGCTCGTCGACCTGCTGCTCGACTAGGCCCCGGGCCTCGCCCGAGCGGCCCCGGTCGACGAACAGCCGGTCGGTCGGCGGGCTCGGCAGCGACACCGTCCGGGTGTAGGGCTCCACGTCGGCCGACGGCTCCAGGTAGGCGGCGATGCCCGCGTCGCGCAGCACGTCGAGCAGGTGCTCGCCGACGCGGGGGTCGACGTCGCGCAGCGGGGACCACAGGGCGGCGTCCAGCCCGTTGTCCCGGCGGCCCCGGCCGCGGCGCGGGGTGCTCACGCGCCCTCCTCCAGCGCGGGCACGCGGGCGCGGATCCAGTCCACCGAGCCGGCGGAGATGCGCGGGGCGTCGTTGTCCAGCGTGGCCACGTGGTAGCTGTCCTCCAGGAGCACCTCGGTGGTGTCGGTGCTGGCGACCCCGGCGAGGAGCACCTGCGCCGAGGCCGGCTCGACGACGTGGTCGGTGACGCTCCGGAAGACCAGCAGGGGCGCGGTCACCCGGCCCAGGTCGGCGCGGGTCGCCGTCCAGAGCCGGCGCAGGCCCAGCACCGCGCGGGTGGGCAGCTTCGGGTAGGCCAGCTCGGTGACACCGGGCTTCTTGATGTCGTTCGCGATCGGCGCCCAGCTGGGGGTCACGCGGGCCAGCAGCGGCAGCAGCTTGGCGTCCAGCCGCTGGGTGAGCAGCGAGGGGTTGACCAGCACCAGGCCGGCGACGTCGTACGGCCGCAGCTGGGCCAGCCGGATCGCCAGGGTGCCGCCCATCGACAGCCCGGCGACGACGACCCGGTCGCAGTCGGCGCTCAGCCGGTCCAGCGCCCCGGAGGCGGCGTCCACCCAGTCCTGCTCGGTGGTCAGGTTGCAGTCCTGCCAGCGGGTGCCGTGGCCAGGCAGCAGCGGCGCGCGGACGGCGAAGCCCTCGGCGGCCAGGTGCTCGCCCCAGGGCCGCACGCTGAACGGGGACCCGGTGAAGCCGTGCAGCAGGAGCACGCCGGTGCCGGCCCCGGCCGGGCCGCCGGGGAACGCGAACGGCTCGGCGCCGGGCAGCAGACCGGCCACGGGTGCCTCGTCAGTGGGCACGGAGGTCCTCCTCGGCGTCGGGCGGGCGGAGCCGACCGGCAGGGCGTGGGCCAGGTGCGACGGACCTCGCGTTGTCCATCCGCCGCCGGGCTCCCTAGTCTGGCAGCCCCCGAGGGAGGCGTGTTGTTCTACTGGTTCCTCAAGTTCGTGGCGATCGGCCCGGTCGTGAAGCTCGTGCTCCGTCCCCGCGTGGAGGGCGTCGAGAACGTCCCGCGCACCGGCGCCGCCATCCTGGCGAGCAACCACCTGTCCGCGGCGGACTGGGTGTTCATGCCGCTGTCGCTGCGCCGGCGGGTCACCTTCCTGGCCAAGGCCGAGTACTTCACCGGCCGGGGCGTGAAGGGCTTCCTGCAGCGCGCCTTCTTCTCCGGGGCCGGGCAGGTGCCCATCGACCGCAGCAGCGCCTCGGCCGCCGAGAACGCGATCCGCACCGGGCTGCGGATCCTGCGCGACGGCAGGGTGCTCGGCATCTACCCCGAGGGCACCCGCTCGCCCGACGGCCGGCTGTTCCGCGGCAAGACCGGGGTGGCCCGGATGGCGCTGGAGACCGGCGTCCCGGTCGTGCCGGTGGCGATGGTGTACCGCCCGCGCCGGCTGCCGCTGGTCGGGGCGCGGCTGCCCAGGGTGTGCGTCCGCTTCGGCGCCCCGCTGGACTTCGGCCGCTACGAGGGGCTGGCCGGTGACCGCTTCGTCGAGCGGTCGGTCACCGACGAGATCATGTACGAGATCATGACCCTGTCGTCCCAGGAGTACGTGGACGTCTACGGGGCCACGGTCAAGAAGTCGATGGACGCCACCGGCGCCAGCGCCTCGGAGGTCCTGCGGCGGCTGCAGCCGCCCGTCGACGAGGCCACCGACCGGGCTCCGGAGTCCCTGGCCGGCTGACGGCCCCGTCCCGGGTCCCACCCTGAGCCTGCGAGGGGTGGGAGGACGGGGTCCTTCTTCTCCTCCCCACCCCTCGCGTGCTCGGGGCGGTGCCCTGGAGGGGGCCACGAGCCGGGTCGCGGCGCTGAAGGCACCTCCCTCAGGGGCGCCACTCGTCGCGGTAGTGGGGGTGCGCGTCGTAGGTCTGCGCGATCAGCCGCAGGGCGTGGTCCATCGTGCCGCCGGTGAACCCCCGGCCCTCCAGGTCGCGGAAGTACTCGACCAGCTGCCGCTTGGTCTCGACGTCGCGGAGGACGTGCTCGACGAGCGCGCGGTTGGTCGGCGCCGGGCTCAGCTGCACGAACCGGGCGGCCTCCTCGTCCTCGTCGAAGCGGGCGAGCAGGAAGTCGACGAGTTCTGGGTGTCGCATGCGGGGGGTGTCCGTCTCGGGGGTCGGGGTCAGGAGGTCCAGCGGCCGGCGCGGCCGACGGCCTCGCGCCAGCGGTCGTGCCGCCCGTCGTCCCGGCGTCCGGGCACGGGCTCGAACCTCCGGTCGAGCGTCCAGGTCTCGGCCAGCTCCGCGGTGGTGGCCCACACGCCGGTGCCCAGGCCCGCGAGGAACGCCGCGCCGAGCGCCGTGGTCTCGGTGACCACCGGACGGCGGACCGGGACACCGAGCTGGTCGGCCTGCAGCTGCAGGAGCAGGTCGTTGGCGCTGGCACCGCCGTCGGCCGACAGCTCCGGCACCTCCAGCCCGGCCTCGGACACCATGATGTCGACGACGTCGCGCACCTCGAAGGCGATCGCCTCCAGCGTGGCGCGGGCCAGGTGCGCGCGGGTCGTCCCGCGGGTGATGCCGAGGATCGCGCCGCGGGCGTGCGGGTCCCAGTGCGGCGCGCCCATGCCGGTGAGGGCGGGCACGAAGACGACGTCGCCGGCGTCGGGGACGGTGCGCGCCAGCCCCTCGATCTCGGCGGCGGAGTCGATGAGGCCGAGGCCGTCGCGCAGCCACTGCACCGCGGCGCCGGTCACGAAGATCGAGCCCTCGAGGGCGTAGACCAGGCCGTCGCCGAGGTCCCACGCGACTGTGGTGAGCAGCCCGGCGTCCGACCGGACGGGGGAGGTGCCGGTGTTGGTGAGCACGAACGAGCCGGTGCCGTAGGTGCACTTGCTCGTCCCGGGCTCGAAGCAGGCCTGGCCGAACAGTGCCGCCTGCTGGTCGCCGGCGATGCCGGCCACGGGCAGCTGCAGGCCGAGGAACGCGTCGGGATCGGTGGTGCCGACGACACCGGAGCTGGGCACCACCTCGGGCAGCGCCGAGCGGGGGACGCCGAACAGCGCGCACAGCTCGTCGGACCAGCCGCCGGCGGTCAGGTCGTAGAGCAGCGTGCGGCAGGCGTTGCTCGGGTCGGTCACGTGCGCGGCGCCGCCGGTGAGCCGGCTGACGACGAAGGAGTCCACGGTGCCCAGCGCCAGTACCCCGCCGGCGACCCCCTCCCACAGGCCCGGCTCCTCGGCGGCCAGCCAGGCGTACTTGGTGCCGGTGAAGTAGGGGTCCAGCCGCAGGCCGGTCAGCTCCGCGACCCGCGGCTCGTGCCCGGCCTCGCGCAGCCGGTCGCAGACGGCGCTGGTCCGCCGGTCCTGCCAGACGATCGCCGGACGCGGCGCCCGGCCGGTGCGGCGGTCCCAGACGACGGCGGTCTCGCGCTGGTCGGTGAGGCCCACGCAGGTCGGCGGCTCGGGCGTGCCGGCCAGCGCCTGGCGGCAGGCGGCGAGGGTCGCCGTCCAGATGTCCTCGGGCTCGTGCTCGACCCAACCCGGGCGGGGGAACAGCTGCGCGAACTCGCGGTAGCCGCGCGCCAGGACGCCGCCGTCCTCGCCCACGACGAGCGCGGTCACGCCGGTCGTCCCCGCGTCGATCGCCAGCACCGGCATGAGCGGCAACCTAACGCGCCCCTACGGTGGGGGCGTGCGGCGGTTCTTCTACGACACCGAGTTCATCGAGGACGGCACCACGATCGACCTGGTGAGCATCGGCGTCGTCGACGAGACCGGGCGGGAGTTCTACGCCGTCAGCACCGAGTTCGACGAGCGCAAGGCGATCCCCTGGGTGCGCCGCAACGTGCTCGACCAGCTGCCGCCCCCCGCCGACCGGGCCTGGCGCAGCCGGCAGCGGATCCGCGACGACCTGCTGGCGTTCCTCACCGGCCCCGGCGAGGAGATCGAGCTGTGGGCCTGGTTCGGCGCCTACGACCACGTGGCGCTGTGCCAGCTCTGGGGGGCGATGCCGGCGCTGCCCCGGCCGATCCCGCGGTTCACCCGGGAGCTGCGGCAGCGCTGGGACGACGTCGGGCAGCCGCCGCTCCCGCCGAAGCCGGCCGGCGTGCACGACGCCCTGATCGACGCTCGGTACAACCTCGACCGCTGGCAGGCGATGGCGGCCGCCCGGACCTGACCCGCCCGGACCGCCCGGACCCCTCAGCCGCGCGGTGCCGCCTCCGCCGGCGACGCGGGCTGCGGTGCGGCCTCGGTCCTCGGCACCGGCACCCCGGCGCGCTGCATCTCGGTGAGCGCCGTGACCATCTGGGCGAACTCGTCGGAGTTGGGCGGCACGAAGTGCTCGGCCGAGGGGACCTGCTGCAGGACCGCCAGGAAGTCCTCGAGCGCCGTCCCGTCCGCGGCGGGCAGGTGGGAGGAGAAGATCCGGCGGGGCTGGATCTGGCGCACCCGGTCGAGGACCTGCCCGAACGCGGCCGGCTCGGTGAGGTGCACCCACGGCGAGTCCGACGTCGCCCAGCCGAGCATGCCCCCGGCCAGGGCCTCCGGCGGCACGTCCGAGGCCGACTGGGTCGGCTCCGGGATGATCGCCCCGAAGGCGTCGACGCTGAACAGGTCGCCCGTGGAGCGGTCGAGCAGGCCGGTGGACATCGGGTTGTCGAACAGCGGCGGGGCGACGGCGGTGAGGGTGCGGTCGCCCACGTCGAGGTCGTCGCCGAACCGGATGGCGTGCACCCGGTCCATCGGGAGCGGCCACCAGGTCGACATCCGCAACGCCGCGTAGCCGTGGGTGACCAGCCGCGCGCGCGGCGCCAGCTCCATGACCCGCTCGATGTTGCCGGTGTGGTCGGCGTCGTCGTGGGTCAGCCAGATCCAGCGCAACCGGCCGGGGTCGACGATCGCGCTCAGCGCGTCGACGAAGTCGTCGGCGTCGACGCCGAGCCCGGTGTCGACCAGCACCGGTTCCTCGGCGGTGATCACGTAGGCGTTGATCGGCAGGACGCCGACTCCCGGGAGCGCGAGGTTCGCGGGGAGCACGTGGACGTCGGCCGCGGCCTGGTAGGGACTGTCCATGGGACACCTCCGGCTGTCGTGCCAGCGGCGCCGACGCTAGGCCCCTCCGGTGCTGCCCAGCAGGGCCCAAGTGCTCCGTGGCGCGTCGGTCAGCCGCGCAAGTGCGCCCAGTCGCCGGGGGAGGCCCGCAGGTGCTCGGCCACCGTGCGCGCGGGGTGCCCGGTCAGCGCGGGGACGACGTCGGACACCGCCGCCATCTCCCCGGCGGCGATGGCCAGGTAGCTGCTCACCCAGCCCTCGATCTCCCAGTCGGGGTGCCCCGTGGGACGGCGGGTCGCCCATGCCTCCTCGACCGTCTGCCGGCGGTACTCGGCGGGCCGGCCGGTCACCTCGGCGAGGGCGGCGGCCGCCTCGTCGAGCGAGAGCGCCTCCGGGCCGGTCACGTCGAGGGTGCGGCCGTCGAGCGCGCCGGAGTCGTCGAGCAGGACGGCGGCGCCCACGTCGGCGAGGTCGTCGCGGGAGACGAACGCCGCGCGGCCGTCGCCGGCGGGGGCGGCGATGACCGCCCGCCCGTCCTCGAGGGTGGCGAAGAACGGCACGAAGTCGGCGTACACGGCGTGCCGGAGGACGGTGGCGCGGACGCCGGTCGCGGTGATCGCGTCCTCGGTGACCGCGTGCTGCCGGGCGAGGGTGAACACGGCGTCGGGGGCGGCCCCGAGGAACGAGGTGTAGACGACGCGCTGCACGCCGGCGTCCGCCGCGGCCCGGACGGCGGTGAGGTGCTGCTGCACGCGGTCCTCGGCCTCGGCCGCCGACACCAGGTAGAGGGTGTGCACACCGGCGAGCGCGGTCGTCAGCCCGGGGCCGTCGGCGTAGCCCCCGGGGGCGGCGGCCACCTCCGCGCCGGGCAGCCGCGGTGCGCGCACGGGGTCGCGGACGACCAGCCGCAGCCGGACGTCGGACCGCCCCGCCAGGCGCCGGGCGACCCGCCCGCCGAGGGTCCCGCTGGCCCCCGTGACGGCGACGGTGGGGCTCACGGGTGCATCCGGGGGAGGTACGGCATCATGGCCGCGACCAACGGCTGAGCAGCGACAACCCTTCCCGCGGAGGACGTACATGCGCATCGGCATCCTGACCGGCGGTGGGGACTGCCCCGGCCTCAACGCGGTCATCCGCGCGGTCGTCCGCAAGAGCGTCACGCAGCACGGCGACGAGGTCGTCGGCTTCCGCGACGGCTGGCGGGGCGTCCTGGAGGCCGACACGGTGCCGATGGACCTCGCCGCCGTCCGCGGCATCCTGCCCCGCGGCGGCACGGTGCTCGGGACCTCGCGCACCAACCCCTACGCGCTGGAGGGCGGCGCGGACCGGGTCATGTCCACCCTGGACCGGCTCGGCATCGACGCCCTCATCCCGATCGGCGGGGAGGACACCCTCGGCGTGGCCACCAAGCTGGCCGACGCCGGGGTCACCGTGGTCGGCGTCCCGAAGACCATCGACAACGACCTGGACGCCACCGACTACACGTTCGGCTTCGACACCGCGCTCGGCGTCGCGACCGAGGCGATCGACCGCCTGCACACCACCGGCGACAGCCACCACCGCACGCTGGTCGTGGAGGTCATGGGCCGGCACGCGGGCTGGATCGCGCTGCACGCGGGCATGGCCGGGGGCGCGACGGTCGTGCTCATCCCCGAGCAGCCCTTCGACGTCGACGCGGTGGTCGCGCACTGCCAGCACCGCTTCGACTCGGGCTACTCGCCGATCGTCGTCGTCTCCGAGGGCGCGGTGGCCAAGGACGGCGGCATGGTGCTCGCCACGGGGGAGAAGGACGCCTTCGGCCACGTCCGGCTCGGTGGCATCGGGACCGCGCTGGCCTCGCTCATCGAGCAGCGCACCGGCCGGGAGGCGCGCGCGGTGGTCCTCGGGCACGTCCAGCGCGGCGGCACGCCGTCCCCCTTCGACCGGGTGCTGGCCACCCGGTTCGGGCTGGCGGCGGTCGACGCGGTCCACGACGGGGAGTCCGGGGTCATGGTCGCGCTGCGCGGGACCGACATCGTGCGGGTGCCGCTGACGGCGGCGACGGCCCAGCTCAAGCTCGTCCCGGTCGAGCGCTACGCGGAGGTGGAGGTCTTCTTCGGCTGACCGGCGGGCACCCGTACCCTGTGGAGGCGTGACCCTCACCGACCCCGCGGATCTGGTCCCCGGCCTGGACCGGTGGCGGGATCTGCCCGCCGCCCAGCAGCCGGAGTGGCCGGACCGTGCCGCGCTGGACTCCGTCCTGTCCACCCTCTCGTCGGTCCCGCCGATCGTCGCCCCGACCGAGGTGGACGAGCTGCGCGGCCGGCTGGCCGAGGTCGCCCAGGGCCGGGCGTTCCTGCTGCAGGGCGGTGACTGCGCCGAGACGTTCGACCTGAACACCGACGCGCACCTGCAGAGCACCACCCGCACGCTGCTGCAGATGGCCGTCGTCCTCACCTACGGCGCGAGCGTGCCCGTGGTGAAGGTCGGGCGCGTGGCCGGGCAGTACGCCAAGCCGCGGTCGTCGAACACCGACGCGCTGGGCCTGCCCTCCTACCGGGGCGACATGGTCAACGCGCTGGAGCCGGTGCTGGAGCAGCGCATCCCGGACCCGTTCCGGCTGGTGCGCGCCTACGCCAACTCCGCGGCCGCGATGAACATGATCCGCGCCTACGCCCGCGGCGGCCTGGCCGACCTGCACGCGGTGCACGACTGGAACAAGGACTTCGTCGCCAACTCCCCGGCGGGGGTCCGGTACGAGGTCATCGCCCGCGAGATCGACCGGGCGCTGGCGTTCATGAAGGCCTGCGGGGTCGACGACACGGCACTGCGCGGCGTGGAGCTCTACAACAGCCACGAGGCGCTGATCCTGGACTACGAGCGCGCGCTGCTGCGGCTGCACGAGAGCCGCCCCTACGCCAGCTCGGCGCACTTCGTCTGGATCGGCGAGCGCACCCGCCAGCTCGACGGCGCGCACGTGGAGTTCATGTCGCGGATCGCCAACCCGATCGGCGTGAAGATCGGCCCGACGACGACGCCCGAGCAGGCGGTGGAGCTGGTCCAGCGGCTCGACCCCGACGGCGTCCCCGGCCGGCTGACCCTCATCAGCCGGATGGGCAACGGCAAGATCCGCGACGTCCTGCCGGCGATCGTCGAGAAGGTCACCGCCAGCGGCCACCAGGTCGTGTGGCAGTGCGACCCGATGCACGGCAACACCCACGAGTCCTCCACCGGGTACAAGACCCGGCACTTCGACCGCGTCGTCGACGAGGTGCTCGGCTTCTTCGACGTGCACCGGGCGCTGGGCACCTGGCCGGGCGGCATCCACGTCGAGCTGACCGGTGAGGACGTCACCGAGTGCCTCGGCGGGGCGATGGAGATCTCCGACGAGGACCTCAACAGCCGCTACGAGACGGCCTGCGACCCCCGGCTGAACACCGGCCAGTCGCTGGAGCTGGCGTTCCTGGTCGCGGAGATGCTGCGTGGCTGACCTGATCGACCTGCGGTCGGACACCGTCACCCGGCCGACCGCCGGGATGCGCCGGGCGATGGCCGAGGCCGAGGTCGGGGACGACGTCTACGCGGAGGACCCCTCGGTCCGTGCGCTCGAGGAGCGGACGGCGGAGCTGTTCGGCCACGAGGCCGCGCTCTTCGTGCCGTCGGGGACCATGGGCAACCAGATCGGCATGCGCCTGGTGTGCGAGCCCGGCCAGGAGGTGCTCTGCGACGCCGACGCCCACGTGGTCACCTACGAGATGGGCGCGGCGGCGGCCGTGTTCGGCATCTCCACGCGCACGGTGGTCTCCGACGGCCGGGGGTGGCGGGGCGGGACAGGGACCGGCCGGCTGGACGCCGAGCAGCTGATCGCCCAGGTCCGCCCGCGGGGTGACTGGCACCTGACCGCCACCGCCGCGGTCGCCGTGGAGAACACCCACAACCGCGGCGGCGGGCTGGTGCAGCCGCTGGATCAGCTGGAGCGGCTCTGGGCCTGGTCGCGGGAGGCCGGCGTGGCCGTCCACCTCGACGGCGCCCGGATCTGGAACGCGCACGTCGCCTCGGGCGTGGACCTCGCCACCTACGGCCGGCTGGCCGACACCGCGTCCGTCTGCTTCTCCAAGGGCCTGGGGACGCCGGTCGGGTCGGTGCTCGTGGCCTCGGCGGAGCGGATCGCGGCAGCGCGGCTCTGGCGCAAGCGGCTCGGGGGCGGGATGCGCCAGGTCGGCGTGCTGGCGGCGGCCTGCACGTATGCCCTCGACTCCCACTTGGGCCGCCTGGCCGAGGACCACGAGCACGCCCGGCTGCTGGCCAAGCGGCTCGGCGTCGACCCGGCGACGGTCGAGACCAACATGGTGGTGCTGGACGACGTCCCCGCGCCGGTGGTGGCCGAGGCCGCCAAGGCCCAGGGCGTGCTGGTCTCCCAGGTGAGCCCGCGGCGGGTCCGCCTCGTCACCCACCTCGACGTCGACCGAGCCGGCGTGGAGCGGGCCGCGGACGTCCTCGCGGGGCTGCTGGACCGCTGACGCGGGACGGGCCCGCACCCCGGTCGGGGGTGCGGGCCCGTCGCCGCGTGCGGAGGACTACTCGGTGCCGGTGGCCTGCTGCTCGACCTGGCTCGCCAGGTACAGCTGCTCGCCGAGGGTGTCCAGCAGGTGCAGCTGGGTCTCCAGGTAGTCGATGTGGTGCTCCTCGTCGGTGAGGATCTCCTCGAACAGGTTCTTCGAGACGCGGTCGCCGACCGACTCGCAGTAGGGGATCGCCTCCCGCAGCCGGGTGAGGACCTCGACCTCGACGGCCATGTCCGACTCGAACTGCTCCCGGACCGTCTGCCCGATGCGCAGCGGCAGCAGCCGCTGGTAGTTCGGCAGGCCCTCCAGGAAGAGGATCCGGTCGGTCAGCCGCTCCGCGTGGGTCATCTCCTCGATGGACTCCTTGCGGGTGTAGGCGGCGAGCCGGTTGTAGCCCCAGTTCTCCTGCATCTTCGCGTGCAGGAAGTACTGGTTGATGGCGGTCAACTCGCTGGTCAGCTGCTCGTTCAGGTACTCGATGACCCGTGCGTCGCCCTGCATGCGCTCCTCCTCGGCTCGGTTGCGGCCGAGGCTAGCGGGGCCCGGTGAGGACGGCGCCACTCAGGTCGACCTCAGCATGGGCAGCCTGACCTCAGGCGGCGGGCTCGACGATCTCCAGGCCGTGCAGCGGGTTCGCGGCGCGCAGCCGGTCGCAGATGCGGTCGAGGCAGTTGCCGCAGCCGGTGCCGGCGCCGCTGACGTCCCCGACCTCCTCCTCGGTGCGCGCTCCATCGGCGATCACGTCGGCCAGCTGGGTCTCGCTGACGGCGAAGCAGATGCAGACGTACACACGCGCTCCCGGGGCAGGGGAAGGAAGGCCCGCCTAACTTAGCCCAGCCTCACCGATGTGCCAAGGGGTGGCGGACGGATCCGTCCGGGATCCCGAGAGGGGTGATCAGCACGCGTCCGTGGTGGGAGGGGAACCCGTTCCGGCAGCCGTGCGCGGGAGGTGATCACCCGGAGTGCGGGTCAGGCGGCCTCCGCCGCCCGGACGCCGGCGTCGCGCAGGGCGACGAGCAGCGCGATGTCGGCGGCGTGCCCCGCCCACGGGGTGCCGTCGCGCTCGCTCGGCGTCTCGACGACCACCGGGACGCCGGCCATCGCCGGGTGCGCCAGCAGCTCGGCGAACGGGCCGGTGCCGTAGTCGCCGCCGCCCATGGTCCCGGCGCCGATGGTCGTGTGCCGGTCCCGCTTGGAACCGCAGGCGTCGAGGCTGTCGTTGGCGTGCACCAGGCCCAGCCGGCCGGGGCCGACGGTCGCCTCGAGGGCGTCCAGGGTGGCAGTCATGCCCCCGGGCACCGAGACGTCGTGGCCGGCCGCCCAGGCGTGGCAGGTGTCGAAGCAGACGCCGACCAGCGGGTGGTGCTCCAGCGCGTCGAGGTAGGGGCCGAGGTCCTCGACGGTGGCCGCCAGCGACCGGCCGCCCCCGGCCGTGGGCTCGACCAGCAGCCGCGGGCCGTCGTCCGGCACGGTGTCCAGCACCGGGAGCAGCCGCTCGTGCAGCTGGCGCAGCGCGTCCTCGTAGCGGTCCTCGCCGACGGCCGACCCGGCGTGGACGACGACGCCCTGGCAGCCCAGCTGCGCGCCGCGGGCCAGGTTGTGCGCGATGGAGGCGATCGACTGCTCGACGGTCGCCTCGGTGGGGGAGCCGACGTTGACCAGGAACGGCGTGTGGATGAACGAGGGCACCCCGCGCTCGGCGCAGCCGGCGGTGAACAGCGCGTCCTGCCGCGGGTCGCCCGCGGTCAGCTTCCAGCCGCGCGGGTTGCCGACGAAGACCTGGACGGCGCGCGCGCCGACGGCGTCGGTGTAGGCGAGGCCGCCCTTGGCCAGGCCGCCCTTGATCTGGATGTGCGCGCCGATCGGCGGCAGGGAGGGTGCGGTGTGCAGGGTGCTCAGTCCTATCCGAAGGTCACGAGGATCGTCACCCGGGTGCCGGTGTCGACCACCTCGCCGGCCCGCGGGGTCTGCCGCAGCACGCGGTCGCCGAAGAACTGGCTGACCTCGACCTGCAGCCCCGCGGCCTGGAGCGCGGCCGTGGCCTCCTCCTGGGTCTTGCCGACCACGTCGGGCACCGGCACCTGCGGCACCCCGACCGACACCTGGATGGTCACGCTGCTCTGGTACGGCGCCTGGGTGTTGGGCCCAGGCTGGACGGCCATGACCTCGCCCCGGTCGACGTCGGCGCTGCGGCCTTCGGTCCGCTGGACGGTGAAGCCCAGGTTGGTGAGGTTCGTGGTCGCCGCCTCGGGCGTCAGCCCGACGACGTCGGGGATGGTGACCGGCGCGCGCCCGCGGCTGACGAAGATGGTCAGCGGCTGGTCGCGGACCATCTGCGTCCCGGCCTCGGGCTCGAACCCGGTGACGTGACCGACGGGGATGTCGTTGTCGTAGTCCTGGACGACGGAGGACACCACCGGGATCGTCTTCCCGATCTCCGCCTGGACCTCCTCCAGCGGCCGGCCGACCATCGCCGGGTCCACCTGGAAGCGCTCGGCGCCCTTGGAGACGACCAGCCGCACGTCGGTGCCGCGGATCGCGTCGCCGCCGTCGGGGGAGGCGGAGATGACGGTCCCGGCGGGGATGTCCTCGCTGAACTGCTCCTCGCAGCAGTCCGGGTCCAGCCCGGCGCCCTGCAGCAGGTCGATCGCGGCCGCCTGGTCCTTGCCGGCCAGCTGCGGCACCGTCGTCCACCGGCCGGAGCCCAGCCACCAGCCGACGGCGCCGATGGTGATCGCCAGCAGCAGGACGAGGGCGACGGCGAACCGGGCGCGGCGGCGGCGGATGTGCTGCGGCACGCCGGGCCGGGCCCGCTCGGGCGCCGGTCGGCGGCCGGCGACGTCGGTGGTCGGGCCGGGGCCCATCCCGGGCAGCATCGAGGTGCGCGAGCCGCGACCGCCGGGCCGCGTGCCGCCGCCGGTGAGCACCGTGGTGCCGTCGGCGGGGCCGGGGTCGCTGGGGTGGCGCGGGCGGCTGGGCCGGTTGGTGGGGCGCAGCGTGCCGGGGCCGGCGGTGCTGCGGCCGGTGGGCACCGGGACCCGCTCGATCCCGAGGTCGCGGCGCACGTCCTCGAGGTCGGCGAGGAAGGCGGCGGCGTCCAGCGGCCGGACGGTGGGGTCGCGGCGGGTGGTGCGGGCGACCAGGTCGTCGACCTCCCACGGGATGCCCGGCACCTCGTCCGACGGCGTGGGCATGTCGTGGTGCACGTGCTGGTAGGCCACCGCCAACGGGGTGTCCCCGCCGTAGGGCGGGTGGCCGGTGAGCATCTCGAACAGCACGACCCCGGCGGCGTAGACGTCGCTGCGCCCGTCGGCCTTGCCGCGCTCGAGCTGCTCGGGGGAGAGGTAGGCGACCGTCCCGATGAGGACCCCGCCGGTGTGGCTGGTCTGGCCGGTGCCGGTGAGCGCGCGGGCCAGGCCGAAGTCGGCCACCTTCACCACGCCGTCCTGACCGATGAGGACGTTCTCCGGCTTGATGTCGCGGTGCACGATGCCGGCCCGGTGCGCGGCCGTGAGGCCGGCCAGCACGGGCTCGAGGACGGCGAACGCCTCGCCGACGGTGAGCCGGCCGCGGGCCTGCAGCAGGTCGCGGAGGGTGCGGCCGCGCACCAGCTCCATGACGAGGAAGACCAGGCCCTGGTCGCTGCCCTGGTCGCTGACGGACACCACGTTGGGGTGGCTGAGCATCGCCGCGGCCCGCGCCTCGCGGGTGAAGCGGTCGACGAAGGTCGGGTCGTGCATGAGGTGCTCGGCCATGACCTTGACCGCGACCGTGCGGTGCAGCCGCAGGTCGGTGGCCGCGTAGACGGTCGACATGCCGCCGCGCGCCAGGCGCTCCTCGAGGCGGTATCGCCCCTCGAGAACGAGGCCGACCACGGGGTCGGTCACGGCGGTGTCCACTCGGTCGAGTGTAGGAGCGGAGCCTGTCTCCGCAGGCCGCACACGCGGGGAGGGCCGCTGTGGCGGTTCACCCGTCACACCGGCCCCCCGTTACCCGTCAGCCCTGGCCCTGCCGCCCGGCCCCACGGTGGGGCAGGAGTGCTCCTACAGGTCGAGGCCGGGGTACAGCGGGTGCTTGTCCAGCATCTCGGCGGCCGCGGCGCGGGTCCGGCCGGCCAGGCCCTCGGCGGTCGCGTACCCGGCCTTGGAGGCGGAGCCGTCGCGCGTGGCGGCCGGCGTGGTGCCCGACAGCACGTCGACGATCAGCTCGGCGGTGCGGTCGAACTCCGCCGCACCGAAGCCGCGGGAGGTCAGCGCCGGCGTGCCCAGCCGGACGCCGGAGGTGTACCAGGCGCCGTTCGGGTCGGCCGGGACGGCGTTGCGGTTGCTCACGATGCCCGCGTCGAGCAGCGCCGACTCGGCCTGCCGGCCGGTGAGCCCGAAACCGGAGACGTCGATGAGCACCAGGTGGTTGTCGGTGCCGCCGGTGACGAGCTTCGCGCCGCGCCGGGTCAGCCCCTCGGCGAGGCTCTGCGCGTTGTCGGCGACCGCCTGCGCGTAGTCGGCGAACTCCGGACGGCGCGCCTCGGCCAGCGCCACGGCCTTCGCGGCCATCACGTGCGGCAGCGGGCCGCCGAGCACCATCGGGCAGCCGCGGTCGACCGCGTCGGCGTACTCGGGCTGGGCCAGCACCATGCCGCCGCGCGGGCCGCGCAGCGACTTGTGGGTGGTACTGGTGACCACGTGCGCGTGCGGCACCGGGTCGAAGTCGCCGGTGAGCACCTTGCCGGCCACCAGCCCGGCGAAGTGGGCCATGTCGACGACGAGGGTGGCGCCCACCTCGTCGGCGATCTCGCGCATCCGGGCGAAGTCGACCCGGCGCGGGTAGGCGGAGTAGCCGGCCATGAGGATCAGCGGCCGGAACTCCCGCGCCCGCGCCCGGACGGCGTCGTAGTCCAGCAGCCCGGTCGCCGGGTCGGTGCCGTAGGAGGACTGCTCGAACATCTTGCCGCTGATGTTCGGGCGGAAGCCGTGGGTGAGGTGGCCGCCGGCGTCCAGGGACATGCCCAGCATCCGCTGGTCGCCGAGGGCGCGGCGCAGCGTCCTCCAGTCCTCGTCGGTGAGCTCGTTGACGTGCCGCACGCCGGCCCTCTCCAGCGCGGGGGACTCCACCCGCGAGGCGAGCACGGCCCAGAAGGCGACGAGGTTGGCGTCGATGCCCGAGTGCGGCTGCACGTAGGCGTAGGGCGCCCCGAACAGCTCGCGGGCGTGCTCGGCGGCCAGCGCCTCGACGGTGTCGACGTTCTGGCAGCCGGCGTAGAACCGGTGCCCGACGGTGCCCTCCGCGTACTTGTCGCTCAGCCAGTTGCCCATGGTGAGCAGCACCGCGGGGCTGGCGTAGTTCTCGCTGGCGATCAGCTTGAGCGAGGCCCGCTGGTCGGCGAGCTCGGCACCGATGGCCGCGGCCACGCGCGGTTCGATCGCGCCGATGACCTCCAGCGCGCTGCGGTAGGCCGCCGCTGCGGTGGCGGCGTCGTACGGGGCTGTGACGTCGGTCATGCGGACTCCAGCGCGGGTGTCGACTCAGGGGGTGCCCAGGCGCCCGGCGGGGTCGTGCGGGCCGCTCCCCGGTGGTCGCTCCCACCTCGATGCGCCAGTCACGGCCCCACCCGATGCTACCGAGGGCCGCGCGGGCGCAGCGGACGGCGTCCCGGGCGCCGGGCCGGGGGAGCGCCATAGGCTCGGTCGTCATGGAGACGTTCACCCCCGCCGAGGTCGCGGCCGTCCTGGGGGTCTCGCCGAACCGGGTCCGTCAGCTGCTGCGCGAGCGCCGGCTCATGGCCGTGCCCGGGAGCGGCAACAGCCGGATCCCGGCCGACTTCTTCCAGGACGGCGCGGTCCTCAAGCACCTGCCCGGCCTGATCACCGTCCTCAGGGACGGCGGGTTCAGCGACGAGGAGGTCTTCGAGTGGCTGTTCCGCGCCGACGAGTCGCTGCCCGGCACCCCGGTGCAGGCGCTGCGCGACGACCGGCACACGGAGGTCACCCGCCGGGCCCAGGCCCTGGCGTTCTGACGGCGCGCGCGTGGGGCACCTGACGTACCTGGCACTCCTGGCCGGGTGCCTGGTCGTCACCGCGCCCCTGGAGCTGGTGCTGCGGGTGCGGGTCTACGCCCGCTGGCGGCGGCTGTTGGTGGCGGTGGTGCCGGAGTTCGTGGTGTTCGTCGCGTGGGTGCTCTACGCGATCGCGCAGGGCCACTGGGACTACTCCGGCGAGCTCACCCTCGGCGTCCGGCTGCCCGGCGGCATCCCGGTCGAGGAGGTGCTGTTCTTCCTCGTCGTCCCGCTGTGCTCGGTGCTCGCCCTGGAGGCGGTGCGGCGCGTGACGGGGTGGGACGCGGGGTACCCCGCCCAGGAGGCCGAGCGGTGAGCTACTCGACCCTGGCCGTCGTCGCGGTGGTCGCCGTCCTCGTCGTCGACCTGGCCGTCTACCGGACCCGGATGGTGACCCGGCGGGTCTTCTGGGTCGCCTACGCGATCGTGATCACCTTCCAGCTGCTGATGAACGGCGTGCTCACCGGCCTGGGGGTGGTGACCTACGACCCGGAGGCCATCTGGGGCCCGCGGATCGCCTACGCCCCGGTGGAGGACCTGCTGTTCGGCTTCGCGATGGTCACCCTGACCCTGGCCAGCTGGGCGGCGGTCAACCGGCGGGCGAACACCGCCAGGCGGCGCGGCCTGGACACCCGCACCCGGCGGTCGAGCACCCGGTAGTCGGCCCGCTCGATCTCGGTGAGGATGCCGCCGTAGAGGTCGGTGGCCGCCCGCACGCAGTCGCGGGACTCCGGCGCCAGCATCGGCGTCCCCGGGGCGGCGTCGTCGTAGCGGCGCCGGACGATCGCGACCATCTCCCGCATGAGCGCGGCGAACCGGGCGTCGTGCCGCCGCTCGGCCAGCTGCTCGCGGGTCACCCCGTGCGCGGCCATCAGGTCGGCGGGCAGGTAGACCCGGCCGCGGTCGACGTCCTCGGCGACGTCGCGCAGGAAGTTGGTCAGCTGGAACGCCTCACCCAGGGCGATCGCGTGCGGCGCGGCCTCCTCGCGGGTCACGCCGGGCGCCGTGCCCAGGACCGGCAGCACCTGCAGCCCGATCACCGACGCGGAGCCCCACATGTAGCGGTCGAGGGCGGTCATGTCGGCGTAGCCGGTGACCTCCAGGTCGCTGGTCATCGCGGCGAGGAAGTCGACCAGGTGCTCGACCGGGATCCGGTACCGGCGGTAGGTGTGCACCAGCGCCAGGCGCACCGGATCGTCGGACCAGCCGCCCTCCAGCTCCGCCAGCACCGCGCGGGACCAGTCGGCGAGGTCGCCGGCCGGGTCCGCGCCGGGGTGGTCGACCAGGTCGTCGGCGGTGCGCGCGGCCGCGTAGAGGGCGTGGACGGCGGGGCGCCGGTCGGGGGTGAGCAGCCGGGTGGCCAGGTGGTAGCTCTTGCCGTGCTCGGCCGCGATCGCCGCGCAGTGCCGGTAGGCGGCGTCCAGCCGGGCCTGCCGCTCGGCCAGGGTGAGCGGACGGTCCAGCGCCGTCACCGCGGCACCGGCCCGGTGATCCGCTCGGCGGCGAGCCGGCCGCTGATGACGACCATCGGCACCCCCACGCCCGGCTGCACCGACGACCCGGCCAGGACGACGTTCTCCGGGCCGCGGCGCGGCAGGGTGGGCATCCGGAAGGGCCCCGTCTGGCCGAAGGTGTGGGCCAGCGCGAACGGCGTGCCGGCCGCCATGCCCTGCGCCGCCCAGGTCAGCGGGGTGTCCACGTGCTCCACCTCGATCGCGCCGGACAGCCCGGTCCAGCCGCGGGCCTCGAGCACCGCCAGCACCTCGTCGCGGTAGCGGGGACCCAGCTCCGCCCAGTCGAGGTCGGGGTTGCCGCCGCTGCGCCGGTCCAGGTTGGGCGTGGGCGCCACGATGCTGAGCACCTGCCCGCCGTCGGGGGCCAGGCTGCGGTCGGTGCGCGAGGGCATGCTGACCAGCAGGCTCGGGTCGGTCATCGGCCGCCCGTCGCGGGTGAGCTCGCGGAACACCTCCGCCCAGGAGGCGCCGAAGCTGATCGTGTGGTGCGCCTGGCCGGGCAGCTCGGCGCGCACGCCCACGTGCAGGGCGACGCAGGAGGGCGAGTACACCGGGCGGCGCCGGCGGGTCAGCCCGGGCACCAGCCGCTCGGGGGCGTCGACGGTGACCACGACCGCGTCGGTGGGCAGCCGCTCGCCGTCGTCCAAGAGCACGCCGGTGGTGCGGCGACCGGACGTCTCCAGCCCCGTGACACCGGTGCCGTACCGGAACGCCACCCCCGCGTCGGCGGCCGCGGCGGCCAGGGCCCGCGGCACGGCGGCGATCCCGCCCACCGGGTGCCAGACCCCGGCGCCGATGTCGAGCTGGGCGATGACGGCGTAGGCGGCGATCGCCCGCTGCGGGCTGACCCCGGCGTACAGGGCCTGGAAGCTGAACAGCCGGCGCAGCCGGTCGTCGGTGAAGGCCCGCCCGACGTGCCGGGACAGCCGCCCGAACCCGCCGCGGCGCACCAGCGTGAGGAGCTCGGGGCCGAGCAGGTCCAGCGGGGTGTCGAGGTTGCGGTCGATGAAGGTGTCCAGCTGTAGCCGGTACAGCTCGGCCAGGTCGGCCAGGTAGCGGCGCAGGGCGAGCGCCTCGGCCGGACCGCACAGGGCCGCGACCTCGGCGGCGAACGCGTCCGGGTCGGCGTGCACGTCGAGGTGCGAGCCGTCGGCGAACTGCGCCCGGTAGGTGGTGTCCAGCCGCACCAGGGGCAGCCGGTCCTCCAGCTTCTCGCCGACCGCGGCGAGGGTGTCGGCGACCAGCTCCGGGGCGGTGAACACCGAGGGCCCGGTGTCGAGGGCGTAGCCGCGCTCCTCGATCCGGCCGGCGCGCCCACCGGGGCCGGGGCCGCGCTCGACGACGGTGACCTCGCGGCCGGCGCCGCGCAGCCGCAGGGCGGCCGACAGCCCGGCCAGGCCCGCGCCGACGACGACCACGCGGTCGGTGCGCCCGGGGACGGTGCGCACCATCAGGCGGTGCGGGAGGTGGCGGCGACGGCCAGCGCGTCGAGGGCGGCCCGCGCGTCGTCGGCGATCGGTGCCTGCGCGATGGCGGTGCGCGCCAGGTGCGTGCGCTCGGCGATCCGCTCCTCGACGCGGGACCGCGCGCCGGTCCCCTCGATGAGCGCGCGCAGGGCGTCCAGGTCGTCGGCGGCGGCGTCCGGGTTGCCCAGGTGCTCGGCGAGCAGGCGGCGGCCGGCGGCGTCCGTGGCCTCCTCGGTGAGGGCGATGAGCAGCGTCTGCTTGCCCTCGCGCAGGTCGTCGTCGGCGGACTTGCCGGTCACCGCCGGGTCCCCGAACACCCCGAGCACGTCGTCGCGCAGCTGGAACGCCTCTCCGAGGGGGAGGCCCACGGCGGTGTAGGCGTCGATGGCCTCCGGGCCCGCCCCGGCGATGGCCGCCCCGAGCTGCAGCGGCCGCTGCACCGTGTACCCGGCGCTCTTGTACCGGGCCACGGTCAGCGCGCCCTGCGGCCCCGGCAGGCCGCCGGCGGCGCGCAGCAGGTCCAGGTACTGGCCGGCGGTCACCTCGGTGCGCATGGTGTCCCAGACGCCGCGGGCCCGGTTGAGCGCGGCGGGCGACAGGCCCGAGCGGCGCAGCAGCTCGTCGGACCACACCAGCGCGAGGTCGCCGACGAGGATCGCCGCGCCCACGCCGAACGTCTCGCCGTCCCCGGCCAGCCGGCCGTCCCCGTGCCGGGTGGCGAACCCGACGTGCGTGGCCGGGCGGCCGCGGCGGGTGAGGGCGCCGTCCATGACGTCGTCGTGGACCAGCGCGCTGGCGTGCACGAACTCCAGCGCGGCCACGGCGCGCAGCACCGCCGCGTCGTCCTCGCGCGGGCCCTCGGGGCACACCCCGCGCCACCCCCAGTAGGCGAACAGCGGGCGCAGCCGCTTGCCGCCGTCGGCCAGCGCGCGCACCTCGTCGACGACCGGCAGCAGGGCGTCGTCCATGGCGCCCAGGGTGTCGCGCTGGACGTCGAGGAAGCCGGCCAGCGCCGCCGCGACCGCGGCCCGGACCCGGTCCAGCTCGGCGACGGAGAGCGGTGGCGCCGGGGGAAGCACGGAGGTCTGGCGCTGCTGCGCCCCGGCGGTCATCGCCCAAGTATCGCCCGGGTCGGTGTGGGGGGCCCCCGCAAGCCGGGGTTCCGCGGTCAGGGTCAACGCCACCAGCCTCCAGCGTCGGAACGGAGCACTCGCCGCTCCTCCTTCGCCCGGACCGCGACCGGTGGATGCAGGCCCGGGGACGTCGATGTCGGCCGGCCGATCGCGACCGGGCCGAGCGCGGCGGCGGTCGCGGCCGCCGCCCGGCGCAGCGCCTCCCGCTCCGCGGCGTACCCCCCGAGGACACCCACCACCGGGATGTTGGACAGGAACCGGTGCCGCAGCTTGCCCTTCGGGCGGGCGTCGAGGGTCTCGTCGATGCGGCTGAGCAGCCGGGCCACGCGCCAGAGGATGCGCGCGTTGCCGCGGAACCCGGCGCGCTGCTCACGGGCGCCGAACGCCTCGTCGGCGTAGGTGCCCCGGGCGCGCTGCAGCAGCGGCTCGACCCGGTCCGCGGACAGCTCCCGGCCCAGCAGCACCCGGGCCAGCAGGGCGACGCGCTCGGCGGGTGCCTCGACCCCGTGCTCGCTGGCGACGCCGCCGACGACGAGGGCCTGCACCGCCGCGCCGACGGTGTTCTGCAGCGGCAGCAGGTCGGCGAGCTTGCCGGCGAACCGCGGGGCGGCGCTCACCCCGGCGGCGAACCGGGAGGCCCGGTGGGCCCACCACTGGTCGCGCTCGGCCTGCGGCAGCGCCGGTGGCCGGCCCAGGCGCCGGATCAGCGGAGCGGTGAGCCGGTCGACCCGACGGAGGACGTCGACGACGACCGCGTCGCTCATGGGAGGGGCCATGGCCGGGGCCTACCCGCAGAGGGGGCGGGCCCATGCGTGCGGCGGGTCTCTCCGGGTGTTCGTACCCGGATGCTCGTGCTCTGCCCACCAGTGGGGGCAGAGCACGAGCGTCGGTCAGGACCCGTACCGGACGGAGTCCGGCGGCTCGGCCAGCGGCGCCCGCGTGCGGGTCATCAGGTCGACCAGCTCGGTCATCGCCATCCGGACGCCGGCGATCTCGTCGGCGACCGTCCCGATCCCACCGTCCCCGCGGGGGAGCGCGGCGGAGGTCTCGATGGTCAGCCCGTCGATCTCGGCCGCGGTGCGCTCCAGGCGCTCCAGGTCGCCGAGCGTGCGCAGCTCGGCCGACAGCAGCGCCGCCTGGTCGCGGTAGCGGATGAGGGCGTCGGCGCGGCGGCCGAGCTGGCGGGCGGCGGTCTCGAGGGCGGCCAGCTGGCGGTCCCAGTACTCCGCCGCCGCGCCGGCCGGGCGGACGCCGAGGGACACCCGGGCCTGCCGGATCCGCAGCGCCAGGTCGACGATCTGGTCGACCTCGGCCTGCCCGTCGAAGGCCGCCCGGCTGCGCGCGAGGAACGGCGAGTGCCACGCCGGCTCGCGCACCGTCTCCGCCCACGCCCGGCCGGCCGCGGCCGCGACCCGCGCCTCGGTGGTGTCCCACGCGCCCAGTGACGCCTCGGGCGAGAGCGACAGCGGCGCGGCCGGCGCCACCATCGGCCTGCGCTCCCGGCGCGCGCGGTGGACGGCGACCCCGGCCAGCGGCACCAGCAGCCCGATCCCGAAGGTGAGGAAGAAGAGGAGGGCGGCGAGGACGAGCTGCTGGATCGGCGGCAGCCGCAGCCACTCCTGGCCGATCCGGTCCAGCCAGTCCTGGCGCACCGCGGCGTCCCGGAGCTGCACCCAGCCCGGCGCCGGGACCCCGGGCGGCTGCGGGGTCCGCGGGGTCCGGAGCACCACGAGCTGGCCGCCGGTCAGGTAGCGCGTCGGCCACAGCGCCCCGGCGTCCGGCATGTCCTCGGTCCTCCCGCCGCGACCGGGTCCCCCCGGCCGTTCCGCACCCGTCGACGCCATCGTCCCAGGGGGCGGGGCCGGGAGGCCCGGGCCGCGCCGGTCCTCCGGGCGCAAGGGGACCCCAGCGGGACGTAACTTGGGCGGCATGACCGCGTGGGCGCACGGGGCGGTCCGGCGCTGGGCGGTCGTCGGGGCGCTGGTCGGTGTGCTGGTCGGGCTGCCCGCGGTCGTGGCCGCGCTGCCGGCCGAGGACGCCGACGTGCCCGCCGCCCGGCTGCGCGACGCGGCCCTCGCCAGCGGGAGCGTCGGCCACTCCGGGTACGCGGTCTCGGCCGGCGGGCTCAGCCTCCCGGTCACCGACCGGCTCACCCGCGTCGCCGACCTGCTCAGCGACCGGACGACGATGCGGGTGTGGTGGCGGGGGCCCGACGAGCACCGGGTCGACGTGGTGACCGCGGCCGGGGAGACCGGGGTGCACCGCGATCCGGGCGGCACCTGGACGTGGGACTTCGAGACGTTGACCGCCGCCCGCGGCGAGCCGGCGTCCCTCGCCCTGCCGGCGCCGCCCGACCTGCTGCCCGCGCCCCTCGGGCGGCGGCTGCTCTCCGAGGCCGCCGACGAGGAGCTGACCCGGATCGGGGCGCGCCGGGTGGCCGGCCGCGACGCGCTCGGCCTCCGGCTGGAGCCGGCCGAGGAGGCGGCGTCGGTGGACCGCGTCGACGTCTGGGTGGACCGGGCCACCGGGCTGCCGCTGCAGGTGCAGGTCGTCGCCGAGGGCGCCCGCACGCCCGCGCTGGACACCCGCTTCCTCGACCTGGACCTCGCCGTCCCCGCGGCGTCGGTGGTGGCCTTCACCCCGCCGCCGGAGGCGTTCGTGGGTGCGGCACCGGACACCGCCGACCTGGTGGCCGAGGCCGGGCGCCGGGCCGGGCGGCTGCCGCTGCCCCTCGAGCTGGCCGGGCTGGGCCGGCGCCCGCTCGAGGGTGTGCCGGCGGCGGTCTGGGCGTACGGCCGCGGGGTCACGCTGCTCGCGGTCGCCTCCGTGCCGCCGCGGCTGGCCGGCGGCCTGCGGGCCGCCATGCGGAGCAGCCCGGAGGCCGTCACCGACGACCTCGGGGTCCGGCTCTCGGCCGGGCCGCTGGGCCTGATGGTCGTCGACGTGCCCCGCGGCGGGGCCTACGTCCTGACCGGCACGGTGACCCTCGACGCACTGGCGGCGGCCGCCGCCGCCCTGCCGGGGGCCGCGCCGTGATCCGGACCCGGGAACTGGTCAAGCGGTACGGGCGGCTGCGGGCCGTGGACGGCATCGACCTCGACGTCCGCGCCGGGGACGTCTACGGCTTCCTCGGCGCCAACGGGTCGGGGAAGACGACGACGGTGCGGATGCTGCTGGGGCTGGTGCTGCCCACCAGCGGCGAGGTGGAGCTCCTGGGCGAGCGGATGCCGCGCGCCGCCCGGCGGGTGCTGCCGCGCGTGGGTGCGCTCGTCGAGGGGCCGGCCCACCACGGCCACCTGTCGGGCCGGGCGAACCTCGCGCTCATCGACGCCGCCGGGCCCGGCGGACCGCGGCGCACCCGCGGGCGGCGGATCGACGAGGTGCTCGAGCAGGTCGGCCTGGCCGGGGTCGGCCGCCGTCCGGTGCGGGCCTACTCCCTCGGCATGCGCCAGCGGCTGGGCCTGGCCGCGGCGCTGCTGCGGCGCCCGGAGCTCCTGGTCCTCGACGAGCCGACCAACGGGCTGGACCCCCAGGGCATCACCGAGATCCGCGAGCTGCTCCTCGAGCTGCACCGGGGCGGGACGACGGTGTTCCTCTCCAGCCACCTGCTGGCCGAGGTCGAGCAGCTGTGCAGCCGGGTCGGCGTGCTCGACCGCGGGCGCCTCGTCCTGCAGGACGACCTGGCGAGGCTGACCGCGCCCACGGGCGCGACGGTCGTCGCCACGCCCGCCGCCGAGCAGGCGCAGGCGGTGCTGGACGGCCGGGTGCTCTCCGTCGACGGCACGCGGGTCGTCGTGCGCGGGGCGGACCCGGCCGAGGTCAACGCGCTGCTGGTCGCCGCGGGGGTGCCGGTCATCGGGCTGGCGCTGCAGCGGCCCACGCTGGAGGAGGTGGTGCTGGCCGCGGCCGGCACCAGCCCCGACCGGGTGGAGGCCCCGCGGTGATCGGGGTCGAGCTGCGCAAGCTGTTCCGCCGGCCGCGGACCTGGGTGACCATCGCCGTGCTCAACGCGCTGCCGGTGCTGGTCGCGGTGCTGCTGCAGCTCACCGACCTCGCGCCGCGGCCGGGGGAGGGCCCGCCGTTCCTGTCCGCCGTCCTCACCAACGGGTCGCTGTTCCCGCTGGCGGCGCTGGCGATCGTGCTGCCGCTGTTCCTCCCGATCGCCGTCGCGGTGGTGGCCGGCGACTCGGTGGCCGGGGAGGCGCAGGCCGGGACGCTGCGCTACCTCCTGGCCCGCCCGGCCGGCCGGACCCGCCTGCTCGTGGCCAAGCTGGTCGCGGTGGTCGCCTTCGTGCTGGTGACCGTCCTGGTGGTCGCCGCGGTCGGCTACCTGGTCGGGACGACGCTGTTCGACGCGCAGCCGGTCGCGGGGACCTCGGTCTCGGGCACCTCCCTCACCCAGGAGGAGCTCGTCGTCCGGACGCTCCTGGCGATCGGCTACGTGACGGTCTCCATGCTCGGCGTCGCGGCGTTCGGGCTGTTCTTCTCGACCTTCACGGACTCGCCGCTGGCCGCCGCCCTGGGCGCGCTCGCCGTGCTCGTCGCGTCCTCGCTGCTGTTCACCCTGGACGCCGCCTCGCCGATCGCGCCGTACCTGCCGACCCGGTACTGGCTGGCGTTCGTCGACCTGTTCCGCGACCCGGTCCTGTGGCGCGACCTCACCCGCGGGCTGGCCCTGCAGGGCGTGTACGTCGGCGTGCTGCTCGCCGCGGCCTGGGCGAACTTCACCACCAAGGACGTCACCTCGTGAAGGACCCCCTACAGGGTCCCGCCGCGAGCCCGAGAGGGGTGGGGGGCAGGGGGTCCTCTCTCAGCCGCCCAGGCGCGCGCAGTCGGCCGGGCCGAGCGGGACCGGGTCCCCGGCGGCGAGCTCGGCGACGACCATCGCCTGGACCAGCGGGTCGCGCGGGAGGTCGCCGTGCCCCACGCGGGCGCCCGCGCAGACCGACTGGACCGGCAGGTCGAGCGCACCGTCGAGGCGGGCGGACTCCGGCGGGGTCACCGTCTGGTCCTGCGTCGTCCAGATCGACACCCAGTCGGGGCCTTCGGGGGTCTCGTCGCCCGCATTGAGGGCGGCGAGCAGCGGGCTGCCCGTGGTCATCTGCCGGCAGGCCTCCGGGCACTGGTCGGGGGCCACGGTGCCGGCCAGGTCGGCCAGCGAGGTCCCGTGGTGCGGCGAGCCGAGGGTCACCACCCGGCGGGCGACGTCGGCACCGCCGTCGGCGACCCACAGCCGGGCGACCACCCCGCCGGCCGAGTAGCCGACGACGTCGACGCTGCCGGCGCCGGTCCGCTCCCGCGCCGCCGCGGCGGCCTTGGCCAGGACGTCGGCGGAGGCCTCGAGGTCGCCGGTGCCGTTCCCGGGCAGCTCGACGACCGTGGCGTCCCGCCCCTCGGCGGTCAGCCGGTCGGCCAGGGGGCGCAGCGACGCGACCGACCCGCCGTAGCCCGGTACCAGCAGGACCGGGCCGGGCTCCGGCCGGTCCACGGACTCCCCGGCGGCTCCGGTCGGCCGGCCGGCCAGCAGCACCGCGCCGAGCACCAGGACGGCGGCGACGGTGACGACCAGCAGGCCGATCACCAGGCGGCGGCGGGCGGGGGAGAGGCCGGCGAGCACCCCTCCACTGTCCCTGTCGGTGCCGCCCGCCGCCGCGCCTGGTGGACTGCGGGGGTGTTGAGCCGCGAGGAGTACCTGGCCGCGTGGTCGGCGTGGCACGGCGGAGCCGACGCCACCGGCAGCCGGCTGGTTCGCGGCTGGCTGTCCGGCGCCTACGCCCTCGCCCGGCCGCTGGCCGGCGTGCCGCCGCTCGCGGCCACCGCGCTCGGGCTGGCCGTCGCCGTGCTCGCCGTCTGGCCGGCCTGGCTCGGCGGCCCGTGGCTGGTGGCCGCCGGCGTCCTCGTCGGGGTCTCGGCGGTCCTGGACTCCCTGGACGGGGCGTTGGCCATCGCCACCGGCCGGGCCTCGCGCCGCGGGTTCGTGCTCGACTCGGCGGTGGACCGGCTCAGCGAGGCCGCCTTCGCCGCCGCGCTGTGGGTCGCCGGTGCACCGGGCTGGCTGGCCGCGGCCTTCGGCGCGCTGTGCTGGCTGCCCGACTACCTGCGCGCCCGCGCCGGGCAGGCCGGCGTCACCGAGACCGGCGCGGTGTCGGTCTGGGAGCGGCCGACGCGGGTGGCGATGACCGGGTTCACCCTCGGCGGGGCCGGCGTCCTCTCGGGCCTGGACGTCGTCGCCGCGGTCGTGACCTGCGGCACCGCGGTGGGCTGCCTGCTCGGCGTCGTCGGGGTCGCGCAGCTCGGGACGGCGCTGCGCCGGGCGCTGGCCGGCTGACGTCCGTGCGGCGTGGCCGCCCGGCTGCTCCTAAGGTGTGCGGTGCCCGCCACCCGCCGTTCACCGGGCGCGCCCCGCGCCGGACGTCCCGCCCACCGCCGTACCGAGGGAGCGCTCCGTGCCCGTCGTCGTCACCGGATCCATCGCCACCGACCACCTCATGACCTTCCCGGGGAAGTTCACCGAGCAGTTCGTCGAGGGGCAGATGGAGAACGTCTCGCTGTCCTTCCTCGTCGACGACCTGGTCCAGCACCGCGGCGGCGCGGGCGCCAACATGGCCTACGGCCTGGGCCTGCTCGGGCTGGGCCCGGTGCTCGTCGGGGCCGTCGGCAGCGACTTCGCCGACTACGAGGCGTGGCTCGGCCGGCACGGGGTCGACACCGGCAGCGTGCACTGGTCCGAGCTCAAGCACACCGCCCGGTTCGTCTGCACCACCGACGCGGCCAACAACCAGATCGCGTCGTTCTACTCGGGGGCCATGAGCGAGGCCGCCTCCATCGAGCTCGCGCCCGTCGCCCGGCGGGTCGGCGACCCCGACCTGGTCGTGGTCGGCCCCAACGACCCGAAGGCGATGGTGCGCCACACCCAGGAGTGCCGGGACCGCGGCTACCGGTTCGCCGCCGACCCGAGCCAGCAGCTGGCCTGGGCCGACGGCGAGATGATCCGCGACCTGGTCGACGGCGCCGACGTGCTGTTCACCAACGAGTACGAGGGTGCGCTGCTGCTGCAGAAGACCGGGTGGACCGCCGAGCAGGTGCTCCACCGCGTCGGCGTGTGGGTCACCACGCGGGCGGCGGACGGCGTGCTGGTCCGGCAGGCCGACGCCGAGCCGATCTCGGTGATCGCCGTTCCGGAGACCAAGCCGGTGGAGCCGACCGGCGGCGGGGACGCGCTGCGGGCCGGCTTCATCGCCGGGCGCACGTGGGGGCTGGGCCTCGAGCGGGCCACCCAGTTGGGGTCGGCGGTGGCCACCGAGGCGGTCGAGGTCATCGGCACCCAGGAGTACGAGCTGCACCGGCAGCCGTTCCTCGAGCGGTTCGCCGCCGCGTTCGGCGCGGACGCGGCCGACGAGGTCGCCCCGCACCTGCCCTGATCCGGCCGGGTCAGTCGCCGCGGACCCCCTCGCCGATCGCCGGGTCCCCGGCCCAGCGGCGGTAGGAGATCCGCTTGATCTCCCTGACCTCCCCGAGGGTCGACCACTCGTTGCCGCCGAGCCGGGCCAGCGGCTGCAGCTGCTCGATCCGCGGCCGGCCGTCGCGCACCGCGCTCTCCCACACGCTGACCAGCTGGACCCGGCCGAGGACGACCGTGCTGTCGCCCAGCCGCAGGGTGGCGTGCAGCGTGCACTCGACGGCCACGGGGGAGCCGGCGACCCGGGGGACGCCGACCCGCTCGCTGGGCTCGAGCGTCACGCCGCACTCCTCGGCCTCGCTCACCCCGGGCGGGAAGTCGGTTCCGGTGGCGTTGACCTGCTCGAACAGCCACTCGGGCGTGAGGCTGACGGTGAACTCGCCGGTCGCCTCCACGTTGCGCAGCGAGTCCTTGCGGCCGACCGAGGTGAACTGGACGACGGGCGGCTCGACGCAGGCCACCGTGTAGAAGGAGTGCGGCGCCAGGTTGACCACGCCCTCGGCCGAGCGGCTGCACACCCAGGCGATGGGGCGGGGCACGACCACCGAGTTGAGCACCCGGTAGAACGCCGCGCCGTCCATGGCCGCCGGGTCGAACTGCACGCGCGGGCTCGGGTCGGTCACCCGGCCATCGTCTCCCGGGGTGCGGCCACCCCGCCGACCGGACGGCCGCGCCAGGTGAGCGTGCCGCGCCGCCGGCCGGCGAGGGAGGTCCCGAGCAGGACGTCGAACAGCAGCACCGACAGCGGGTGCGCCAGGGAGTCCGGCCAGACCCGGCTGCCCGTGGCCGCGGCGGAGATCGCCCGGCTCGCGACGCCCGCCGCGTACCCGGCCAGCCCGGCGCGCGAGCCACCCAGCGCCGCGAGGGCCGGGAACACCCAGACCGCGGTCAGCCCGGCCGCGACCGCGACCCCCGCGGCCGGCGAGCCCCCGACCGACGCCCAGAGCGACTTCGCGTAGCCCGCCCGCAGCGCCGGCCACCCGTCGTACATCCGGCAGGCGGCCAGCCGCGAACCGTCGACCGGCACCGCCCGGCCGCCGGCCCGCTTCACCGCCCGGGCCAGCGCCACGTCCTCGATGACCTCCCCGCGCACCGCGGCGTGCCCGCCGGCGGCGTCGTAGGCGGCGCGGGTGACCACGAGGAACTGGCCGTTGGCGGCGGTCAGCGACGGCCGCGGCGAACGCTCGGCCAGGCGCACCGGCAGCGTGGTCACCCACAGCCACGGGCCCAGCGGCTGCACCACCCGTTCGGCCAGGGTGCCGGTCAGCGGCCGCGGCCACGGGGACACCAGGTCGAGGCCGGCGGACTCGAGGACGGCCACCGCACCCGCGACGGCGTCGGGGAACAGCCGGACGTCGGCGTCCACGAAGACCAGCACGCCGTCGTCCCCGCCGGCGGCCGCGACACCCGCCGCGCAGGCGTGCGGCTTGCCCAGCCAGCCCGCCGGCGGCCGGTCCGCGGTCACCAGCCGCACACGCGGGTCGCGGACCGCCCGGACCACGGCCGCCGTGCCGTCGGTCGAGCCGTCGTCGACCACGACCACCCGCAGGTCGGGCACGCCCTCCTGGGCCAGGACCGCGGTCAGGCACCCGCCGACCTGCGCCTCCTCGTCGCGGACCGGCAGCACCACGGTGACCGGACGGCGCACCGGCGGCGGGCGCTCCGGCGGGCGCCGCAGCAGGGCGACGTTCAGCGCCGCGTGCACCGCCCCCGCGACCGCCACCGCGGCGAGGGCGCCGACCGCCCGGCCGCTCACCGTGCGGGTGCCCGGCGGGCCTGCACCGCCAGCGCCACCAGCACCGGGACGGCGAGCACGACCCCCCACACCGCGGACCCGGGCAGGTCCAGCCAGCCGGCGTGGGCCAGGGCGCCGCCGAGGGTCATCCAGCCCAGCGCCAGCAGCGGGGCGCCGTCGCCGGCGCGCGGCGGCCGCGCGGCGGTGCGGTCGACCAGGACGTCGAGCAGGCTCATCAGCACCAGCCCGGCCAGCAGCCAGCCGGCCAGGTTGGTCAGCGGCACGGTGTCGATGCCGGGCAGCGAGGGCCGGGGGTGCGCCCAGGTCCAGTACCCGGCCTGCACCATCTGCGGGTCCAGCACGACGTCCCACGCGGCGAAGACGGCCGCGGCGACGGCGACGCGGGCCGGCCGGCGGGCGGTGCGCACGTCCCGGGTCAGGCGGCGGGCCAGCAGCCAGCTCGGCCAGGCCATCATCAGCCAGGCCAGCGGCACGAGGAACGGCACGCCCAGCAGCGTGGGGCCCAGGTCGTCGCTGTAGGTGTAGGAGCCGTAGGGGAAGCCGGTGGCCAGCCCGACCGCCTCGAAGACGACCGAGGTGGCGGCCGTGACCAGCAGGACGACGGCGCCCGTGGCCGCGCCCCGGCTGACCGCCGCGTGCCCGACCGAGAGCGCGGCGCCGATCAGCACGATGGCCCAGCTCACCATGGTGCGGGCGGAGCCGGTGGTGAGCGGATAGCTGATCGCGGTCAGGACGAGCAGTGCGGCCAGCGCCCACGGGAGCAGCACGGCGGGGGCGGTCGCCCGCACCCCGGCCGGGCCGGTCACCGGCGTCCCCGCAGCCGTCCGGCGGCCCGGCCCGCGGCGGCCCGCAGGCGCGCGGGCGCCCCGCGGTCGGACAGGACGACGCGCGCCGCCGTCCGACCGGAGTTGCCCGACACCCCGCCGCCGGGGTGGGTGGAGGCGCCGGCGAGGTAGAGGCCGGGCAGCTCCGGGACCCGGTAGCCGGACAGCGCGGGGGTGGGCCGCAGCGCGAACATGCTGGCCAGGCCCATCTCCACGTGCATGACGTTGCCACGCGGCAGGGACAGTTCCCGTTCCAGCGACAGGGGCGTCTGGACGTACAGCCGCTGTACCGATCGGGCGAACCCGGGCGCGTACCGGTCGACGGCGGCGACCAGCCGCGCGGCCTCGGCGTCGGCGAGGGCGTCCCAGTCGGCGCCGTCGGCGGTCGCGTACGGGTACCACTGGCCCCACAGCGTGACCACGTGCTGCCCGGGCGGGGCGAGGGTGTCGTCGCTGGCCGAGAAGCACATCGCCAGCGGCACCGGGTCGCGCGGCAGCCGGCCGGCCCGCCAGTCGCCGTGCGCGGCGGCCAGCTGCGCCCGGTCGGTGCACAGCAGCTGCAGGCCGCCCAGTGCCAGCTCCGCGGGGACGCCCGGGTAGGCGGGCGGGGCGTCGGTGAGCGCCCGGACCACGAGGCCGAAGCCGTTGCCCACCGGCGGAGCGGCTCCGGCCAGCGCGGGCGGGGCGTGCTCGCCGGCCAGGTCCCGGGTGGCCAGCACGTGGCAGGCGGCGACCACGACCGGCGCCGTCACCCGCCGTCCGGACGCCGTCTCGACGCCGGTGACGCGGCCGTCGTCCACCAGCAGCCGCGCCGCGGCGTCCCCCAGGACCACCCGCCCGCCGTCGGCCTCCAGCCGGCGGCGCAGCGCCGCGGTCAGCCCGCCGGAGCCGCCCACCGGGTGCCCGGGCGGGACGTCGTGCAGCAGCGCCGCCCACGCGACCATCGCCGCCGTGCCGGGCTCGGACACCGGCGGGCCGGACTGCGCCCCGAACCAGGCCAGGGCGGCCTTGAGCCGCTCGCTGGTGAACCAGCGGTCCAGCAGCGCGTCGCCGGAGCCGAGGAAGTCGACGGCGAGGTCGCCACCGGGGGTGCGGGGGCGGCCCTCCGCGGGGGCGCCGAGCGGCCAGAACGACCGGAGCAGCCCGGCGGCGGTCGGGCGCCGGCCGAACGCGGCGACCACGGCCCGGCTGCGGGGCCCCCACACCTCGACGAAGCTCCGGTAGGCCGCGGCGTCGGCCGGGCCGCAGGCGGCCTCGATCGAGGCGCAGGTGGCGTCGAGGTCGACGGAGAAGACCAGCGGCCGCCCGTCGGGGCCGGGGTCGCCGGGGGACGGCGCGGGCGCGAACCCCCACGGGTCGCAGTCGACGTAGCGCAGGCCGTGGTCGGCCAGCGCCAGCTCCTCCACGACGCCGCTGTGCCGGACGACGACGTGCGCGCTGGAGCCGCGGTCGACGCGGACGCCGGGCCACCGCTCGACCGTGGAGACCGCCCCGCCCAGCACCTCGTCGCGCTCGACGACCTCCACGCGCAGCCCGGCGCGGGCCAGGTAGCAGGCTGCGACCAGCCCGTTGTGCCCGGCCCCGACGACGACGGCGTCGACGGAGGTGTCGCCCTCCCTCACGCGTCCTCGGACCGCGGTGCCGGCGGCCGCAGCGGCAGGCGGGCGCCGAGGATCGCGAAGGGCCGCGAGTCACCGGGGAAGTGGTGGTTGCGGGCCAGGTCGACGAAGCCGTCGGCGTGGTACAGGCGGAAGGCCTTGGTGTCGTTGTCCGGGGTCGACAGCAGCGCCGCCGGGTACGGCAGGCCCTCGACCAGCGCGTGCAGCAGCTGCCGGCCGACCCCGCGGCTCTGGTGGTCGGGGTGCACGTGCAGCTCGCAGACCTCGAACGCGCCGGGGAGCCAGCGCTTGGCCGTCCGCCGGTCCAGCGCGGCGCGCACCTGGTCGTGCCACCACTGGCCGGCGGCGACGAGGTAGCCGTAGCCGAAGCCGACCAGGGCGTCGCCCTCCGGGGTCTGGACGAACGCGCCCACCGCCCGGAACCCGGCGCGCTCGGTGTGCTGGACGGCGTAGCCGTACCGGCCGGCGACGACCGACGGCGAGTAACCCATGGCCGCGCCGTAGATGGCCAGCGCCTCGTGCATGTGGTCGCGCAGCCACGGGGTGGGGAGCTCGGTGACGCGCGCGGCGGGTGTCGTACCGGTCACGGGGCGACCTCGCTCATGGCGCTCGGGCCGGTGCCCACCTCGGCGGGGGTGCCGTCGGTGAGGCGCAGCAGCTCGTCGTAGGTGGTCGGGAAGACCGCGTGCGGGTGGCCGGCCGCGGCCCAGACCCGCTCGTAGCGGGCCAGCTCGACGTCGACGAGGGTGCCGATCGGCTCGGGGTGGCCGATCGGGGCCACCCCGCCGATGGGCTGGCCGGTGTGCCGCCGGACGAAGTCGGGGGTGCCGGGCACCGGCGGGGGGACGCCGAGCAGCGCGCCGACCCGGTCGACGTCGACCCGGTGGGCGCCGCTGGCGAGCACCAGCAGGGGCGCCCCGCCGGCGTCGAACACCAGGCTGTTGGCGATCGCGCCCACGGGGACGCCGAGCTGCGCCGCGGCCGCCGCGGCGGTGCGGGCGCCGGCGGGCAGCTCGAGCACCTCTCCGGCCGCGCCGGCCTCGTCGAGCAGGTCTGCGACGGCGGCAACCCGCGGGTGCTCGGGGCGGCTCATGCCTGGATCCTCCCATCGGGCCGGGTCGGGCGCTGGGGTCCGCGGCCCGCTCCGTGCCCTCGTCCGCGCGGCCCGCTTGACGATGTCGGTGGGGTCGGGTCTACTGACGCCGTTCGAACACGCGTTCGAACGACGTGCCGGTCTCCCGCCGCACCCGGGTCCTTCCCCACCCGGTGCGGTGGGCCGGGGCCGGCCGGGTGGCGCGGAGCGGTGGGGAGTCTGTCATGAGCCGGGTGCTGGGTGGGGTCGGCGGTCGGGTCGGCGAGGAGGTGCAGGTCGAGCGGGGGCCGCTCGGGCCGGCACAGTTCTGGCGAGGGCAGTCGCGGTACGTCGTCGGCGAGCTCCTCGACTCCTGGGTGGAGACCGCGCTGTGGTGGCAGCGCGGTCCCGAGGTCGCCGGGGGCGCCTCGGCCGACCTGGTCTCCACCCGGGAGGTGTGGCGGGTGGAGGCGGTGCGCGCCGGGCGGTCGCGGATGAGCTTCGCCGGTGTCTTCGACCTCAGCTGGGAGTCGACCGCCAACCGGTGGTCGCTCGTGCGGGTGCACGACTGATGGGCGCCGTCCACGTCATGGCCGACCAGTTGCCCCTGCCCCCGCCGCTGCCCCCGGCGGCCACCCAGCTGCTCGACCAGGCCACCCGGGCGCTGGCCGAGGCGGCGGCGAGCACCGACGCGCGGCAGCGGTACGCCACCGCCCACCTGGGCGCGCTGCGGGCCGCCGCGGCGGTGCTGGCCGCCCGCACCCGGCCGGAGTCCGGCCGCCGGCGCCCGCGCAGCGCCTGGGTGCTGCTCGGGCAGGTCGCGCCGGAGCTGGGGGAGTGGGCCACCTTCTTCGCCGCCGGCGCCGCCAAGCGCGCCGCCGCCGAGGCCGGGCTCTCCCGGGCGGTCACCGAGCGGGAGGCCGACGACCTCGTCCGCGACGTCCGGGCCTTCCTCGCCGTGGTCGAGAGCACGCTGGGCAGCACCCCGGTGCCCGAGTCACCGCGGGCGCGCCCGCGGGTGGTCGGCGGCTCCGAGCACCGGCGGTGATGGCCGACCCCTTCGTCCACCTCCACGTCGCCTCGGGCTACTCCATGCAGTACGGGGCCAACCACCCGGCCGACCTGGTCACCCGGGCGGCCGAGCTCGGCATGCGGGCGCTGGCGCTCACCGACCGCGACGGGCTCTACGGCGCGGTGAAGTTCGCCCTCGCCTGCCGGGCGGCCGACGTGCGGCCGCTGTTCGGGGTGGACCTGGCGGTGCTGCCGACGGTGGACAGCACGATCCCCCCGGCCCTGGCCCCGGTGCTCGGGGGCGGGCACGACGCGGAGCTGAGCCGGACCCGCCGGCCGGACGCGCCGGCCGGCCACCCGGGCCGGATCGGGTCCGGCCGCCGGGCGCCGGCCCGCGGCGGGGCCAGCGTCGACCCCCGGCTGCCCCGGGTCACCTTCCTCGCCCGGGACGGGGCCGGCTGGCGGTCGCTGTGCCGGCTCACCAGCGCCACCCACCTGCGCGGTACGCGCGGGGAGCCGGTGGGCTCGCTGGCGCTGGCCGCCGAGCACGCGCCCGGCCTGGTCGCCCTGCTGGGCCCGGGCTCCCCGGTGGGCCGCGCGCTGGCCGCCGGGCGGGCCGACGTGGCCTCGGCCCGGCTGGCCGCCTGGCGAGCGGTCTTCGGCCCCGGCTCGCTGGTGCTCGAGGTGGTGCACCACCGCGGCCGGGGGGACCGCTCCCGGGCGCAGGCGCTGCTGCGCTTCGCCGCAGCCGAGGGGGTCCCGGTCGTGCTGACCAACGCGGTCCGCTACGTCGACGCCCTGGACGCGCCCACCGCCGACGTCCTCGACGCCGCGCGGCGGCTGGTGCCCCTCGACGCCCGGCACGTCGACCGGCGCACCGCCGAGGGCTACCTGAAGTCCGGCAAGGAGATGGCCGAGGTGGCCGAGGACCTCCTGGGTCCCGACCGCGACGCGGTGCTGCGGCTGCTGGAGCGCACCGCCCGGCTGGCCGAGCAGTGCGCCGTCGACGTCCGGGGCGACCTCGGCATCGGCACCGTGCGCCATCCGGAGCTCGACGTGGTCACCACCCCGGCCGAGCAGGGGATGAGCCCCGCGCAGGTGCTCCGTGCCCGCTGCGAGGCCGGGCTGGGCCGGCGCGGGATGCAGCTGACCGAGCGGGTCCGGGTGCGGCTGGAGGAGGAGCTGGGGGTCATCGAGGCCCTCGGCTACCCCTCCTACTTCCTCACCGTCGCCGACGTGGTCGACCTCATCAAGAGCTCGCGGGTCCGTGCCGCGGCGCGGGGCTCGGGCGCGGGCAGCCTGGTCACCTACCTGCTCGGCATCTCCGACGTCGACCCGATCCGCTACGGGCTGCTGATGGAGCGGTTCCTCTCCCCGCTGCGCCACCAGCTGCCCGACATCGACATCGACGTGGAGTCCGCCCGCCGGATGGAGGTCTACGACGCCGTCCTCGACCGCTTCGGCGCCCACCGGGTCAGCTGCATCTCGATGATGGACACCTACCGGGTGCGGCACGCCATCCGCGACGTCGGCGCCGCGCTCGGGCTGCCCCCGGCGGAGATCGACGCGGTCGCCAAGGCGTTCCCGCACATCCGGGCCAACCAGGTGCACGCCGCGCTCAAGGACCTCCCGGAGCTGCGGGCCAGCCGGCTGGGGTCGAGACGGACCGGCGGTAGTGGTGACCTGGACCTGCTGTTCGACCTCGTCGCCCGGCTCGACGGCCTGCCCCGGCACATCGCCCTGCACCCGTGCGGGGTGCTGCTCTCCGACGCCACGCTGCTCGACCGCACCCCGGTGGAGAACAGCTACCTCGGCTACCCGATGAGCCAGTTCGACAAGGACGACGTCGAGGAGCTCGGGCTGCTCAAGCTCGACCTGCTCGGCATCCGGATGCAGTCGGCGATCGCGCACGCCCTCGACGAGGTGGCCCGGGTCGACGGGGAGGTCGTCGACATCGACGCCGTTCCGCGCGACGACCCGACGACGTTCGAGCTGATCCGCAGCACCCGCACCCTGGGGATGTTCCAGATCGAGTCGCCGGGGCAGCGGGAGCTGGTCGGCAAGTTCGGGCCGCAGACCTTCGAGGACATCGTCATCGACATCTCGCTGTTCCGGCCGGGGCCGGTGAAGAGCGACATGGTCACCCCGTTCCTCATGGCCCGGAACGGCTGGCGGGAGACCGTCTACCCGCACCCCGACCTGGAGTTCTGCCTGGAGGAGACCGCCGGGGTGGTGGTCTTCCACGAGCAGGTGCTGCAGATCGTGTCCCGGATGACCGGCTGCACCCTGGCCGAGGCCGACGAGGTGCGCCGGGCGCTGGGGGAGAAGGACGCCCACCCGGAGGTCCGCGCCTGGTTCGTGCCGCGGGCGCTGGCCGGAGGCTATCCACCGGAGGTGGCCGAGCAGGTGTGGGAGGTGCTGGTCGCCTTCGGCTCGTTCGGCTTCTGCAAGGCCCACGCCGCGGCGTTCGCGCTGCCCACCTACCAGTCGGCGTGGCTCAAGACGCACCACCCCGCGGCCTTCCTCGCCGGCGTGCTCACCCACGACCCCGGCATGTACCCGAAGCGGCTGATCCTCGACGACGCCCGGAACTTCGGCGTCCGGGTGCTCGGCCTGGACGTCAACGCCTCGACCGGCGTCTACCGCCTCGAGCGGCTGCCCGACCCCGGCGAGGCGTCCGCGGAGACCGCGGAGAGCGGGTGGCGGCGGCCGGAGTGGATGCCGGTCGCGATGCCCGACCCGTCCCGCTACGGCATCCGGCTGTCGCTGGGCGACGTCAAGGGCATCTCGGAGGAGGAGGTGGCCCGGGTCGTCGCCGGGCAGCCCTACCGGTCGCTGACCGACTTCTGGCACCGGACGTCGGTGTCCCGGCCGGTGGTGGAGCGGCTGGTGCTCGCCGGGGGCTTCGACTCCCTCTACGGCTTCGGGGTGCGCGACCGGGAGGCCGGCCGGCCCACCCGCAGCCGCCGCCAGGTCACCCGGCGTGACCTCCTGCTGGAGATCGGCGAGTTGGACCGGTGGCGGCGCAGCGGGGCGAAGGCGAGCTCCGACGGCCAGCTCAGCCTCGACCTCATGGGCCTGGAGCTGCCCGGGGAGGATCCGGAGGAGACCGGGCCCAGCTGGGCCGAGGGCAGTGGCCTGCCCGAGTTCACCGACGCCGAGCTGGTCCGCGCCGAGCTGGAGGTGCTCGGCCTGGACGCCAGCCGGCACGTCGTCGACTTCTACCGGCCGTTCCTCGCCGCCATCGGCGCGGTGCCGGCCGGTGAGCTGCTGAGCAGCCGCAGCGGGGCCGAGGTGCTGGTCGCGGGGGTCAAGGTGGCGACCCAGACACCGCCGATCCGCTCCGGCCGGCGGGTGGTGTTCGTGACCCTCGACGACGGCACCGGGTGCACCGACTCCACCTTCTTCGAGGACGCGCAGGGGCCCTACGCCGCGACGGTGTTCCACTCGTGGCTGCTGGTCATCCGCGGGGTGCTGCGCCGCACCGGGCCGCGCGGGGTCTCGCTGCGGGCCACCGGGGCGTGGGAGCTGCCGGCGCTGCACGAGGCGTGGGAGACCGGCGGGGTGGCCGCGGTCGCCGAGCAGATGGCCCGGCCGGGGGAGTACACCGAGGCGGCGATCAGCGGGGCCGCGGCGTCCCACGGCTCCCGGCCGGTGGTGGTCAAGCCGGTGCTGGTGCACCCGACCGGGTTCCGGATGTCGCCCTACGCCGACATCAAGCCGGCCGGGGACGACGCCGCCACCGCCGCGCGCCGGGCCGCGTCCGCGCCGCGCAAGCTGTGGCACTCCAGCCCCGGCAGTTCCGGCCACTGAGGGAGCGATGAGTTCCGGGCCGGGCGGCGGTCCACCCCTCGACGCCGGTGTCCGCCCGGCGACCGACCGGAGGAGACGGCGATGCCGAAGCAGATCCCCTGCCTGTGGTTCGACGGCCAGGCCGAGCAGGCCGCCCAGCACTACACCTCGATCTTCCCGAACTCCTCGATCGACGAGGTGGTCCGCTACGGCCCCGACTCCTTCATGCCCGAGGGCACCGTGCTGACGGCCAGCTTCACCCTCGACGGCCAGCAGTACCTCGCCCTCAACGGCGGTCCCCAGTACACCTTCAGCGAGGCGATCTCCTTCCAGATCATGTGCGCCGACCAGGAGGAGATCGACCACTACTGGGACCGGCTGACCGAGGGCGGCGGCGAGGAGGGCCAGTGCGGCTGGCTCAAGGACCGCTTCGGCGTCTCGTGGCAGGTGACCCCGATCGAGCTGATGACGCTCCTGAACGACCCCGACCCCGGCCGGGCGAAGCGCGCCACCGACGCCATGATGCAGATGCGCCGGATCGACCTGGCCACCATCCGGCGGGCCGCCGACAGCGTCCCCGCCTGACGGAGGGCACCGTCCTCCTCACCGCTCGCGGCGAGCCTCGGGACGGGGCCACCGTCCGTCGCCGGCTCCAGGCCGGAGCAGGGGACGAGGCCCCGGCGGGGTCCCGCCGGGGCCGGGCCGACCGGCCGGACCGCTCCGGTGCCCGGTGCGCTCCGGCCACCGCCACTAGGCTCCGACGGGTGCCGCCGTCTGTCCCCGCCCCGTCCGCCGCGGACCCGGTGCCCGCCCGCGCGGCCGCCGTCTGGGCCGCCCTCGACCCGGTCGTCGCCGCGAGCGGTCCGCTGCGCGTACTCGACGTCGGCGGCGGCAGCGGCAACTTCGCCGTCCCGCTGGCCCGCCTCGGCCACGAGGTGACCGTCGTCGACCCCAGTGCCGACGCCCTGGCCACGCTCCGCCGGCGGGCGGAGACCGCCGGGGTGGGGCCGCGGGTCCGCGGCGTCCAGGGCGACGGCGACCAGCTGCACCAGGTGGTCCCCGCGGGCGACGGCGCCGAGGGCAGCTACGACCTGGCCCTGTGCCACTCGGTGCTCGAGGTCGTCGACGACCCGGCGACCACGCTCGGCGAGATCGCCCGGGCCCTGCGGCCGGGTGGCACCGCCAGCATCGCCGTCGCCAACCGGGCCGGAGCGGTCCTCGCCCGCGCCGTCGGCGGGCACCCGGTCGAGGCCCTGGCGCTGCTCGAGGACCGCGACCCCGCGGGGCGGGTGGGGAGGCAGCCGGGCGCCGCCCGGCCCGCCCGCCGCCGGTTCGCCCCTGGCGACCTGCTCGCCCTCGTCGAGGCGGCGGGCCTGCGGCCGGGCAGCTGGCGCGGGTTGTCCGTCGTCGCGGACCTGCTCGACGTGGCCTCCGGAGCCGATCCCGACGCCGTCCGCCGGCTGGAGCTGGCGCTGGCCGGCAGCTCGCCCTACCGGGACGTCGCCGCCGGACTGCACGTGCTCGCCACCCGCCCGTGATCCTCCCGGCGGACCTGCAGCGCCCCGCCTACGGTGCCTCGACCCTGGCCGACGTCCTGCCCGGCGCCGCCACCTCCCTCGGTGTCCGGGTGGAGCGCGGCGACCTGCCCGCCGACCCGCTCGGGCTCACCGCGGCCCTCGGCGGCGCCCGCCGGATCGCCGTCCTGCTGGTGGACGGGCTGGGCGCCGACCTCGTCCGCGCGCACGCCCACCTCGCGCCCACCCTCGCCGCGCTGGCTGCCCCCGCCGGCGACCTCTCCGCCCCCTGCCCCAGCACGACCCCGGTCAGCCTCACCACCCTGGGCACCGGCCTGCCGCCGGGCAGCCACGGCGTGCTCGGCTTCGTCACCGCCGTGCCGGGGGAGGAGCGCACCCTCAACCACATCCAGTGGTCCGACGACCCCGACCCGCAGCTGTGGCAGGCCCGCCCCAGCGTCTTCGGCCAGGCCGCCGCGGCGGGGGTGGCGGTGAGCGTCGTCGCGCCCTACGCCTTCGCCGGCTCCGGGCTCACCGACGCCGCCTACCGCGGCGCCCGGTACGCCGGGACGGTCGGGCCCGGTGACCTCGCCGCCGTGCTCCTGCAGTCGCTGGCCAGCGCACCCCGGACGCTGGTCTACGGCTACACCGCCGAGCTGGACCTCACCGGGCACGTCCGCGGGGTCGACTCCGCCAGCTGGCGGGCCCAGCTGGTGCAGGTGGACCGGCTGGTCGAGCAGGTGGTCGACGGGCTGCCCGAGGACGCCGCCCTGCTGGTCACCGCCGACCACGGCATGCTCGACGTCCCCGCCGGCACCCGGATCGACCTCGACGCCGAGCCCGACCTCCTCGACGGCGTCCGGCTGCTGGCCGGCGAGCCCCGGGCGCGGTACGTACACGCCGTCCCCGGTGCCGCCGGCGACCTGGTCGCCCGCTGGCGGGAGGTCCTCGGCGACCGGGCGTGGGTGGCCTCCCGCGACGACGCGATCGCCACCGGGGTCTTCGGCGCGGTGGACGACGGGCTGGCCGACCGCATCGGCGACGTCGTCGCCCTGGCCCGCGGCACCTGGGCGCTCACCGCCACCGTGCAGGAGCCCGGCCCCAGCCGGCTGGTCGGCTACCACGGGTCGCTGACCCCGACCGAGCTGGCGATCCCGCTGCTGACCGCCCGCGGGCGGGCGCTGGACGCCGGCGCGCGCTAGACCGCGGTGACCAGCCGCACGTGCCAGGTGCGCGTGTGCGCCTCGTGGGTCGCCCGGCAGGTCAGCCGGGCCGCTCCGTCCGAGGGCCGGCTCTCGACCTCGGTCACCACGTCGCCGTGCGGGCCGGCGAGGGTGACCACCCACCGCTCGACCTCCGCGCCGGCCGGGGTCAGCCGCCGCACCCCGCGCGGCGGCAGGTCGTCGACGCCGAGCAGCGACAGCTCGCCGCGGGCGTGGTGCTGGGCGGCCTGCACCGGCGGCGGGCACCCCGCCCGGCCGCGCAGCCACGGCAGCGCCACCCGTCCGGCGGCGTGCGCGGCTACCAGCTCGGCGCCGTCGGCGGGCACCTGCCCGTAGTAGAAGCCGTGCGGCAGTACCAGGACGTTCGCGGCGAACCGGTCGCCGCCCAGGTGGCTGCACTCCCACACCTGCGCGGACGGCATGACCCGGGCCAGGGGGCGGCCGCGCAGCGCGCAGCAGGCGTCGTGCCCGCCGTGCGCACAGACCAGGTAGGTGGGGCCCGGCGCGGGCTCGCCGACCGAGCCGTCCCAGGGCGCCTCGACCAGGTCGGCGTCCCGGTCGCGCACCGACCACCACAGGCCCTCGCGCCCGGGCCGGCCGTCGGCGTAGGCCCACCGCCGGGGGCCGTCGGTCAGCCGGTCGCCGGGACGGCGCACCAGGAGCACGCGGACGTTCTCCCCCCGGGCCCGGTGGGACAGCGCGGTCGCCGCGTCGGGGTCGAACCGCGACTGGGTCAGCGCCTCAACGCCCCACGGCCCGGGCTGTTCGATGAGCAGCCAGCGCTGGGCGGGCGAGGCAGTGGCGACGGCGGAGTCCCCGCGGCGGAGGGCGCGCACCGAGCAGCGGTCCTCGTCGATGCGGCCGACCGGCCGGCCGGGTGCCTCCGCGGGTCGGCAGAAGTCCGCCGGGTCGCTCACGCCCGGAGGCCCGGCCGGCTCACGATCCGGTCCCGGGGCGGCGCGCACGCCCCCCATCGTGCCCCGCGGACGCGTCCGGGACGACGGCGTCGGGCACCACCGCGATCGACTCGGTCACCAGGCGCCGGGCGAGGGTGAGCTGGTCCGCGGCGTCCAGGCCGGGCAGGTCGGCCACCTTCAGCTCCCCGGCGGCCAGCAGCCCGGCCAGCGCCGGGCGGGTGCCCTCGGGCAGCTCCAGCGACCGGCGGCCGGCCACCAGGGTCACGCGCCCGTCGACCGGCTCGCGCAGCTGGCAGCGCAGCCGCCCGCGGACCCGCAGCACGGTGTCGGGGGACAGCGCCGCGGCGGCGGTGGCCTGGGCCAGCGGCGCCACCGGCTCCGGCCGCACCTGGGCCCAGGTGCGCGCGCGCAGCCGGTCGGCGACCTCGGCCGGGTCGACCCGGTCCAGCCAGCCCTGGAGCGCCGCGACGACCGCGGTCACGTCGCCGGCCACGGCGGACGGGTCGGCGAGGTCCACCCCCAGCGGCAGCGAGCGGCGCAGCTCGGGGTCCTCGGCGGCGAGCGTGCGGACCAGGTCGAGCGCGGACTCCGCGGCGGCCCACCGGGTCACCGCGTGCACGCCGACGGTCAGGTGTGCGCTGATCTCACCGAGCGCGGTGGCGGCGTGCAGGTAGCCCCGGGGCAGGTAGAGGGCGTCGCCGGGCCGCAGGACCGCGTCGATCACCGGCTCGCCCTCGGCGGCCGCGGCCACCGCGGCGGCCCGGCCGTCCCAGGGCTGGGTGCGCAGCGGGTCGCGGAGCACCGGTTCGTGGATCCGCCAGTGCTTCTCGCCGGCCACCTGCAGCACGAACACGTCGTGGACGTCGTAGTGCGCGGAGAACCCGCGGGAGGACGGCGGGGTGACGTAGGCGTTGACCTGCGTCGGGTGGCCGAGGTCGGCGGCCAGCTGGTCGGCGAACTCGATGAGCGGCGGCCACAGCCGGTGCAGCCCCTGGAGCACGACCGTGCCGCCCTCGGCGAACAGCCGCAGCACCGCGTCGGAGGAGACCTGGTCGGCGATCTCGGCGCCCGCGCCACCGGAGCCGGTGAACCGCTTCGCGTCGACGACGGCGCCGTCCTTCGCGAGGCGCAGGAAGGGGGTCCGCAGCCCCCGGCGGGACAGCAGCTCGTCGACCGCGGCGAGGTCGAGCAGGTCGGCGAAGGAGTTCCCGGTGTCCTCGGCGCGGGTGAGCAGCGGCCGCCGCGACCAGTACTCCTGCGCGAAGACCTGCGGGTCCAGGGCGGTGCACCGACGCAGGGCCGGCCGGGAGCCCGGCCGGCCCTGCGGGGTGGGGGTCAGGCCGAACCGTCCGCGCCGCCGTCCGCGCCACCGTCGGCACCGCCATCGGCGCCACCGTCCGCGCCGCCGTCCGCGCCGCTGTCGGCACCGCCGTCCGCGCCCCCGTCGGAACCGCCGCCGGCGGCCCCTCCGTCGGCCGGGCCGTGGCCCGCGCCGCCGTCGGCACCGCCATCGGCACCGCCGTCCGCGCCGCCGTCCGCGCCGCTGTCGGCACCGCCGTCCGCGCCGCCGTCGCCCACGCCGGGCGTGGTCATGTCATCGTCGTCGAGCGCCATGGATCTCCGATCAGATCGGTCGCGGGCCACCGGGTGGCGGCCCTCCGGGGGTGCTGTACCTCGCTCATCCTGCCCCCACACACCCCGCCCGACCAGCGGTGACGAGCGGTCTGCAACAGGTCGGTCACGGCACCGCGCCGAGGTGCCCGGAGGGGTGCCGGGGCGTTACCGTCCACCCGTCGTCGAACACCTGTTCGACGCGGGAAGGGGTCATGAGCCAGTCCGCCCGAGCCGCCGGGTGCACCGTGCTGCACGTCGACATGGACGCGTTCTTCGCCAGCGTCGAGGTGCGCCGCCGCCCGGAGCTGGCCGGCACGCCGGTGATCGTCGGCGGGGCCGGCAACCGGGGGGTGGTCACCTCGGCCACCTACGAGGCCCGCCGCTACGGCGTGCACGCGGCGATGCCGACGTCCCGGGCGCTGCGCCTGTGTCCCACGGCGACCGTGCTGCCGGGGGACGTGGCGCTCTACGCCGAGGTCTCCCGCGCGATCATGGCGCTGTTCCGCTCGATCACCCCCCTGGTCGAGCCGCTGAGCACGGACGAGGCCTTCCTCGACGTCTCCGGCGCCGGACGCCGGCTGGGGAACGCCGCCGAGATCGGGGAGTACCTGCGCGCCCGCGTCTACGACGAGCAGGGCATCACCTGCTCGGTGGGCGTGGCCGGCACCAAGTTCGTGGCCAAGCTCGCCTCCACCCGCGCCAAGCCCGACGGGATGCTCGTCGTCCGCCCCGCCGAGGTCATGGACTTCCTGCACCCGCTGCCGGTCGGCGCGCTGTGGGGGGTGGGCGCCAAGACCGAGGAGGTGCTGCTGCGGCTCGGGCTGCGCACCGTCGGCGACCTCGCCCACGTACCGGTCCGCACCCTGCAGCGGGCGGTGGGCCAGGCGGCCGGCAGCCACCTGCACGAGCTGGCGTGGGGCCGCGACCCGCGGCGGGTGGTCCCCGACGAGCCGGAGAAGTCGACCGGGCACGAGGAGACCTTCGGCACCGACGTCGACGACCCGGCGGTCATCCACCGCGAGCTGCTGCGGCTGTCCGAGCGGACGGCGGGCCGGCTGCGCTCGGGGAGCTGGCTGGCCCGCACGGTGACCATCAAGGTGCGCTTCGCCGACTTCGCCACGATCACCCGGTCGCGCACCCTCGAGGCCCCCACCGACGTCGGTCAGGAGCTCTACGACACCGCCCGGGCGCTGTTCGACGCCCTGGGCCTGGACCGCGCGCGGATCCGGCTCGTCGGGGTGCGTGCCGAGCGGCTGGTCCGCGCCGGCTCGGCGCCCCGCCAGCTGGAGCTCGGCGCCCGGGAGCACGGCCGCCGTGACGCGGAGCTGGCCGCCGACCGGGCCGCCCGCCGGTTCGGTGCCGGCGCCGTCCGCCCGGCGACCCTGCTGCACCGCGGGCCGCACCCCGTCCGGGAGGCCGGAGGGAACCCCGGAGGCGGCTCGTTCGTCCCTCCCGGGAGACTGTGACCCACCCGCGAGGGTGATCACGGCGGGTCGGGGACGGCTCGCCTTTCGCGCCCCGCCCAGGGCTCGTATCCTCGATGTCACCGTCGGCGGGCACCGCCGACGGGTTCTGGCTTTGGCCCATTGGAGGTCGACGTGCCGCTCTCCGAGCACGAACAGCGACTGCTGGAGCAGATCGAGCGCGCCCTCGTCGATGACGATCCCAAGTTCGCCTCGTCGGTCCGCAGCGGTGACCGCAGGATCAAGGCGCGCCGCCGGCTGCAGCTCGGCGCTCTCCTGGTCCTGGTCGGCATGGCCGTCCTCGTCGGCGGCGCGGTGGCCCCGTCGGTTCCGCTGGGGGTCCTCGGCTTCCTCGTCGCCTTCGGCGGCCTGGCCCTCGCCGTCCTCAACTACCGGTCCGCCACCGGCGCGGTCGAGGCCGGCTCGGCCGGTCCCGCCGGTGCCGCTCCCCGGCGCGGCGGCCGCGGCGGCAAGCCCCGTCGCCAGCCGCTGAAGAACCGGCTCGAAGAGCGTTTCCGCCGCCGCTACGACCAGTAGCCCCGTTCCTCCCGGCAGCCGCCGTCCTCCGTGGGCGGCGGCTGCCGTGCGTCCGGGGCCCGATCCGAGGAGGCCGCCGTGCCCGACCAGGTGGACGCCGCCCTCGCGGCCCAGCGCGGGTTGTGGGCCTGGGGCGAAGCCGACGACATCGTCCCGTGGAGCGGCCCGGACGGCCGGGACGTCGTTCCGCTGTGGACCTCGGCCGACGACGCCGCCGCCGGGTCGGCCGAGGGTGCCGACCCCGGCGAGGGCCCGGTGTTCCTCGACCTCGACGCGCTGCTCGACGCGATCCCGCAGTGGATGGCCGCCGGGGTCCCCGACGCGCGGCTGCACCCCGGGGACGGCGCCCCGCTCACCGTGCCGCTGCCCGAGCTGACCGAGCGGGTGCTGCGCCGGCAGGTCGGCTGACCCGCCGGCGGCTCAGCCGCGCAGCGGCGCCCGCTCAGCCCCGTAGCGGCGTCCGCCGGCTCAGCCGCAGCCGCGTCCGCCCGGTGACCGCCGCCCGGGCCGCGGCGAACAGCGACGGCGGCCACAGCAGCGCCCGCACCCGCGCCGACCGGGAGGCACCCGCGAGCAGCCCGCGCCGGGCGGTCGCCAGGGCCGCACGCAGTTCCGGCCCGGCGGCCGGTGCGCTGCCGGGGCGGGCGTAGCTCGCCGCCTCCTCGGCCCGGGCCAGCTGCGCGACGGCGTCGGTCATCCCCGGGCTCCCCGCCCGGTGCGCCCCGCCACCGGCCGCCTCGGCCAGCCGGGCCGCCACCTGCCGGGGCGTCCGGGCCGGATCGCCCTCCAGCCCGAGGTCGAGCGCGGTCGCCGAGAGCTCGTCCCACAGCGCGGCCGGGCTCCCGGTGGCCAGCCGGCGGCGCCGCTGCAGCGCCCGCAGCCCGGCGGGCACCGCGCCGAGCGCTGCCACGGCCAGCAGGCCGGCGGCCCCGAGCAGCACCGGCCGCACCCAGCCGGCCGACTCGGGCGCCGCCTGCGGCACCGGGGTACCCGACGGCACCGGCTCCAGCTGCGGAGCGGGGACCACCGGTCCGGGCACCGCGGTGGCCGGGGTGTCGGTCCTGGGGTCGACCTCCTGGTCGGGGGCCCGCGGCGCCCACGGCAGCTCGACGGCGCGGTCGACGTCGATGGGGGTCGGGTCGAAGGGCACCCACCCCACGTCGTCGAAGTAGGCCTCCACCCAGGCGTGCGCGTCGTTGCTGGTGACCAGCCGGCTGCCGTCGGGCTGCACCGTGCCCGGGGTGTACCCGAGGACCACCCGCGCCGGGACGCCGGCCGCCCGCACCAGCGCCGCCATCGCCCCGGCGTACTGCTCGCAGTAGCCCTGCCGCAGCCGCAGGAAGTCGGCGAGGTCGTCGCCGCTGGTGCCGGGGGCGGTGGAGAGGGAGTAGCGGTAGCCGTTGTCGGGGTTGGTGAAGTGCTCGTAGACGGCCCGCACCCGGTCGTACGGGGCCTCCTGCCCGGCGGTCAGCGTGGTCACGAGGTCGACGACGCTCGGGGCCAGGGGCGGGAGGGCGGTGTAGCGCTGGACGAGGGGCTCGTCCGGCGGCAGCGGCTGGACCTGCGCCAGCTCCGCCTCGCTGGGCCGCGGCTCCACCGCCGACACCGTCCAGGACCGGCCCGTGGTGGTGACGTCCCGGCCGAAGACGGTCCCCGTCCCCGGGTCGAACCGCCACTGGCCCGGGTCGGCGACCGAGACGGCCTGCGGGGAGTACAGGAGGGGGAGGTAGCGGTCCTCGTGCCCGAGGGCGGTGATCAGGGCGTCCACCGGCCGGCCGTCCCGCCGTCCGGGGAGGGGTGCGAGCTCGCTGTCCTCGCCCACCGACGTCTCGCCGTCGAGGTTGCCGATCGACCAGCCCTCCTCGGCGTCGTAGACCTCGAGCGCGACCACCCGCAGGTAGCCGGGGTCGTCGACGGAGGCGTTGACCTGCAGGAGGTCGATCGGCTCGTCCAGGGTGAGCTGGCCCTGCAGCGCCGCAGCGGGGTCGAGGGCCGTGCCGGTCGAGCCGCCGTCCCCACCGATGCCGCCGGCGAACGAGCCCTCGGTCAGGGTCGGGACCAGGGTGCCCACCACCAGCCCCAGCGCCACGGCCACGGCCCCCGTGCGGAGGGCGGTCAGGGTCCCGGTGCCCAGGATCGGGCGGCGACCCTCCTGCGGCCGCCAGCCCAGCCGCCGGTGCTGGTCGGCCCACAGCAGCACCGCCAGCCCCGCGGCGGGCGCGGCCACCGGCAGCGCGCCGATCGTCCCGGTCACCGTGCTGACCGGGACGCAGAACAGGACCAGCAGCCCGAGGCCGGCCAGCGCCGGCTGCCGCCCGCCGACGGCGACGAGGTCGACCACGACGGCGACCAGGCCGACGAGCAGGGTGGTGAGCGCGAGCAGCCCGGTGAGGGGCAGCGCCGGCGTCGCCTGCTCGCGCAGCTCCACGGAGCCGTCGGCGAAGACCTGGCCGAGGTCGGCGACGCTGTCCGGGGTGGGGATCCAGCCGCCGATCGCCGAGCCCGGAGAGAACAGCGCGGTGAGCAGGCAGCCGAGCGCGGCCAGCTGGCCGAGCGGCACCAGGGGCACGCCGAGCGCGACCCACAGCCCGGGCACCGGCCGGTCCCCGGCCAGCGCCGACCACAGCTCCGACGCCGCGCCGCGCAGGACCAGCCCGGCGGCGGCGACCACCGCGACGGCGGCCAGCGCCGGGGGGACCCAGGACCGGTCGGTGAAGACGGGCACGAGGGCCCAGGCCCCCAGGGCGGTCGCCGCGGCGGCGGCCAGCGTCGTCCCGGCGTCCTGGACGAGCTCCCGGGCCGAGGTCTCGTTCACGCCGGCACCTCCCGCAGCGGGACCGGCGCGGCGCCGGCGCGGCCGAGGTGGGCCCACACCGCCGCCACCGACTGGTCGGCGCCGGCCACGACCACCTGCCACCCCCCGGCCCGCAGCAGGACGGCCGCGGCCCCCTCCTGGGGGGCGAGCTCTGACCGGGCGGCGCCGCCCGCCCCCCGGCCGCGGCCGGCGTCCCCCCAGCTGCCGACGTCGGCGAGTACGGCGAGGTCGGTGGTGGGCCCGGACCGGGCGCGCACCAGCTCGGCGGCCTCGTCCGGCCCGATCGAGCCGAGCAGCGCGACGACCGCCCCGTCCCCGGCGAGCCGGGTGAGCAGCTCGATGCCCGGCCCCAGGCCGGTCAGCCGGGACGGCGAGACGCCGGCCAGCCGGTCGAGCAGCTCGCCGCGGGTGAGGCCGTCGGCGTGCCCGGAGGGGGAGAGCTCGCGGGCGTCGGTGACCACGCGGAGGGTGGCGCCCCGGCCGATCAGCTCGCTGCCGATGCTCGCGGCCGCCTCGATGAGCCACTCCAGGCTGTCGGCCGGCGGGGCGTCCTCGCCGGCGTCGGCGGCCCGGACGTCGGCGGCGTGCCCGCGGGCGAGCAGGTGCGCCCGGGCGCGGGTGTCGAGCAGCAGCGTGCCCTGGGCCCGCCACGGGCGCTCCTCCAGCCGGACCATGAGCTCCCCGGTCCGCGCCGTCGCGCGCCAGTGCACCTTCCGCAGGTCGTCGCCGTGCCGGTAGGCGCGGGTGCTGACGTCGTCCTCGCCGTGCACCGCGATCGACCGCCGCGCGCCGGAGCCCCCGCCGCCGTGCCCGCCGGCCGGCCCGCCGGCACCGAGTGGCACCACCCGCGGCACCACGACCAGGGGGGCGCTGTCGGTGCCGGCGATGCTGCGCAGCACCAGGCCGAAGGGGTCCACCAGCCGCAGCCGGAGGGGGCCCAGCCGGTACCGGCCGCGGCGGGTGCCGTGCACGCGGTAGGTCAACGCCGCCGTCTCCCCGGCCGGCAGTCGCTCGACGACGAACTCGGGGGAGGGCCCCACCTCGGCCGGCACGGACTCGGCGAGCAGCCACAGCCCGCCGGTGCCCCGGCCGGCGTTGGTGACCTCCAGCCGCACGTCGGCGTGCGCCCCCCGCGGCACGCGGGACGGGGTCACCGTGCGCCGCGACGCCACCCGGAAGCGGCGCCGGGCGACCGCCGCTGCCGACAGCAGCGGCAGGGCCAGGACGAACACGGCGATCTGCACCAGCGGGCGCTCGCCCAGGAGGACGCCCAGGACCAGGAGGGTGAGACCCGCGGCGACCAGGCAGCGGCCGCGCAGGGTGAGGGTGCCCAGGGCCGTCGCGACCGGTCCGCGCACGGTCAGCGTCCGCGGGGCACCGGGACGGTGGCCAGCAGCTCGGTGACCACCTGCTCGCCGCTGCGGCGGGCCGCCGCGGCGTCCGCGGTGGGCAGCAGCCGGTGGGCCAGCACCGGGACGGCGACGGTCTGGACGTCGTCGGGCAGGACGTGGTCGCGACCGGCGAGCGCGGCGGCGGCCCGGGCGGTGCGCAGCAGCTGCAGGCCGGCGCGCGGCGAGGCGCCCAGCCGCAGGTCGGGCGAGCGGCGGGTGGCCTCGACGAGCGCGACGACGTAGCGCCGCACCGCCTCCGACACGTGCAGCCGGCCCACGGCGGCCACCAGCGCCCGCACCCCGGCGGCGTCGGCCACCGGCGTCAGGGAGGCCAGCGGGTCGGTGGTGACCATGTCGTCGAGCATGGCCAGCTCCGCCTCGCGGTCGGGGTAGCCCATCGAGACCCGGGCGGTGAAGCGGTCGCGCTGGGCCTCGGGGAGGGGGTAGGTGCCCTCCATCTCGATCGGGTTCTGGGTGGCCATCACGAGGAAGGGGCGGGCCAGCTCGTAGCTGACGCCGTCCACGGTGACCTGCCGCTCCTCCATGCACTCCAGCAACGCCGACTGGGTCTTCGGCGAGGCCCGGTTGATCTCGTCGGCGACCACGATGTTGGCGAAGACCGCGCCGGGCTTGAACTCGAACGCCCGGGTCTCCTGGTCGTAGATCGCCACGCCGGTCACGTCGCTGGGGAGCAGGTCGGGCGTGAACTGGATCCGGCGCACGTTCGCGTCGATCGAGGCGGCCAGCGCCTTGGCCAGCGTGGTCTTGCCGACCCCCGGGACGTCCTCCACGAGCAGGTGCCCCTCGGCCAGCAGCACGACCAGTGCCAGGTGGACGACGTCGGGCTTGCCGTGGACGACCCGGGCCATGTTCGCCGCGATGCGGGCACCCTCGGCCGCGACGTCGACCGAGGATCCCGTGCCGTCGGCGGTGCGTGTCACCTCGGTCACCACATCACGGTACGTGCGCGGGACGACGGAAGGGGGGTCGCGCGGAACGGCATCGGGTGCACAGCCCAACTTCCGGCCGCCCCGCCGGCCCCCCGCGGGCCCCGGCACCGTGCGCGACGACCGGCTGCGGGGGGTGTCGGGTGGGGCGCCGCCCCACCCCGCCCCACCCGGCCCACCCGCCCCTCGGACGACGCGCTGACCTGCGGGTGCGGGGGTGGGGAGACCCGGTTACGACATGGTGTCGAGTGGTGTCCGGTGGGGCCCAGTGGGTTACTGTGTGGCCCGGTGGGGAGGCACGGCCCGTCCCGGGGGCGCCCCGGAGTACGAGGAGGACCGATGGGGGAGGTGATCCGGTGTTCGTCGGCAGCTACCCCCTGCGTCTCGACGAGAAGGGCCGGCTCGCACTCCCCGTCCGCTTCCGGGAGCAGGTGGCCGCCGGCATGGTGATCAAGAAGGGTCAGGAGCGCTGCATCTACGGCCTCACGATGGCCCGCGTCGCCGAGCAGAGCGCCGCGGCCGCCGCCATGGCGCCGTCCGACACCTCCGCCGCCCGCATGCGCGCCCGCATGAGCTTCGGGTCGATGGTCGAGGTGGAGCCGGACAAGACCGGTCGCATCACGATCCCCGCCAACCTGCGCGAGTACGCGGGCCTGGACCGCGACGTCGTCGTCGTCGGCGTCGACACCCGCTTCGAGATCTGGGACGCCGCCACCTGGGACGCCTACGTGGCGGAGCAGGAGGCCGCGTACGCCGACATGGAGAGCGAGGGGATGCCCACCCTCTCCTGATCCGCCCGCCGCTCCTCCGACCCCTCCGGGCCCTCCCCGACCGAGCCGACTTCCCCGCGGCTCGACCGGACCGGCCCGAGTCGCCTTCCCCGCGACTCGGTCCACCGCACGGAGGCGCCGCACGCCCTCCAGGCCCGCCGCCGACCGGCGCGCCTGCCCGCCCCCGCGGGGCACCACCTGACGCACTTCCCCGGCGCCAGGCGGGCCCCGCGGGGCGCGGAGAGGGTCCGCGGCCCCCACTGCGCCCCACTCTCCCCACCGCGCCCCACCGGCGCGCGAAACGCCCGCTGCCCTCCACCCGCCGACCGCCGTCCCGCGCCACCATGGACGGGCGCCACGGCCCGCGACCCCCCGCGCGGCCACCGACCCGTCCGAGGAGCAGTCGACGATGAGCAGCACCGGATCTGCCGCTGCCCCGGGCCCGTCGCGGCCCGCGGTGCACGTGCCGGTCCTGCTCGAGCGCGTCACCGAGCTGCTCGGCCCCGCCTGCGCTCCCGCCGGCGCGGTCCTGGTCGACGCCACCCTCGGCCTCGCCGGGCACGCCCTCGCGCTGCTGCACGCCCACCCGGACCTCCGGCTGGTCGGGCTGGACCGCGACCCCGAGGCCCGCGCGGAGGCGGCCCGCCGGATCGCGGCGGCCGGCTGCGCCGACCGGGCCACCCTGGTCCCCGCCGTCTTCGACGAGCTGCCCGACGTCCTCGACCGGCTGGGGATCGCGGAGGTGCAGGCGGTGCTGTTCGACCTCGGCGTCTCCTCGCTGCAGCTGGACCGGCCCGACCGCGGCTTCAGCTACGCCGCGGACGCCCCCCTGGACATGCGGATGGATCCCGCCGCCCCGCGCACCGCGGCCGACGTCGTCAACAGCTATCCCGCCGCCCAGCTGGCGCGGGTCCTGCGCAGCTACGGGGAGGAGCGGTTCGCCGACCGCATCGCCCGCGCCATCGAGCGGGAACGGGCCAGCGAGCCGTTCACCCGGACCGGGCGGCTGGCCGAGCTGGTCCGCTCCGCCATCCCGGCGGCCACCCGGCGCACCGGGGGACACCCCGCCAAGCGCACGTTCCAGGCCCTGCGCATCGAGGTCAACGACGAGCTCGGCGTCCTCGAGCGGGCGCTGCCCGCCGCGATCGACGCCCTCGCCGTCGGGGGGCGCCTCGCCGTCATCACCTTCCACTCCCTCGAGGACCGGATCGTGAAGCAGACCCTCGCCGCCGGGGCCACCGACCGCACCCCGCCGGAGCTCCCCGTGCCCCTGCCCGAGCTGGGTCCGACGCTGCGGCTGCTGACCCGCGGGGGCGAGGCCCCGTCGGACGCCGAGGTCGCGGCCAACCCGCGGGCGGCCTCCGCCCGCGTCCGGGCCGCCGAGCGCATCCGGCGGGCAGCGTGACCGAGCGCGCGAGGTCGGCCACGGACACGGCGGCGCCGCGGACGTGGTCGACGAGCAACAGCGAGGAGGCCGCGTGAGCGCCACCGCCCGGGCTCCCGGGCCCGCCCCCGAGGACCGCTCCGTCCCGCCGCGCCCGCGGCCCGCGCCCCGCGCGGTGCCGGCCGGCCGGGCCGCGCCCACCGGGAAGGCGGCAGCACCCGGCAAGGGGACCACCACGGGCAAGGCCGCACCCGGCACGGCGACCACCACGGGCAAGGCAGCACCGGGCAAGGCGGCGCCCGGCAAGGCGACGGCCGCCGGCACGGCGGGGGCGAGCGCTCCCGGGACGACGCCGGCCCCGGCCCGGCCGCTCCGCGCGCACACCGCGCCCGTCCGCACCGGTGGGCTGCGCGCGCGACCGGCTGCGCGGGCCACCCCCACCGGCCCCGTGCCGCGCCCGGCCACCGCCGCGACGCCGGGGAGAGCGCGCCGCACCGCGCCCGCGGAGGCCGGCCGGCGCGCCCCCTTCGTCCTGCTCGTGGTGGGCCTGCTGGTCGCCACGACGCTCGGCCTGCTCTTCCTCAACACCGCCATCGCGGTGAACTCGCTCAAGGCCACCCAGCTGCGCGCGGCCAACGCCGACCGCGCCCAGGAGGTGCAGCGCCTCGAGCAGCAGGTGGTCTCCGGCGGCACCCCGGCGCAACTGGCCGAGGACGCCGCGGAGGCCGGCCTGGTGCCCGCGGGCGCCGCCGGCTACCTGGTCATCGGTGAGGACGGCAGCGTCACCCTCCGCGGCGAGCCGGCGCCCGCGGGGTCCCCCGAGGACCCGGCCGACAGCGGGGACTGAGCATGGCCACCGCCACGAGACCGCCCGCCCCCGGGGGCCGGCGCGCCGGTGAGCGCGCCGCGCCCCGCGGCTCCGGCGCGTTCGCGCCGCGCCGCCCGCCCGGCCG